>NZ_BAAGZP010000005.1:0-142686 GCF_054778355.1 Saccharopolyspora tripterygii
TTCACCTGTCTACGGACAACCCACCGGGACAACCTCCCCGGACATCACATTTAGTCCAAACTGAGCCGACATTTCGGGCACGAAGGCCCCTCGGTTTGGACTAAAACTGGGAGATGCCCGGGCGGCGATCAGACTCGGGCGGGCTCTCGGGTGAAGTAGCGGTTCGCGGTGGGTTGGAACATGAGCCAGGTCGCGGCTACCACTCCGATGATGTGGACCAGCCTGACCAGGAGGAACGGCCATGCGAACGGGCCGTCGCCGCCGAGGGCGCCCATCAGGGTGCTTCCGCCGGCGATTTCGAGTGCGGCGGGTACGACCATCGAGGCCAGGCCGAGGACGCTGAGCATCACCGTCAGCGCGGTTCGGGCCCAGCGCCTGCCGCGCGCGAAGTGGAAGATCAGCACGCCCGCGATCGCGAACACCGGCAACCGGATCGCGAGCTGCGACGCCACGTCGGAACCGAGCGCGTTCTCGCTCGCGGCCCGCAGCACCGCCAGGCCCGACTCGACCACGCCGCAGGCCACGGCGATCGTCCAGGCCGTGGTGGCGCGTCGGACCGAATCTGGTGCGTTCATGCCGATCAGTCAACGCCGTGCGCGTGCTCGGCGCCTCCGGCGCATCCCCGGCATCGCCCCTGACGCCGGTCGTGGTCTCAGGGGTTCATCACCGCGCGGCGAACGGTCTCGCGGAGCAGTTCGCGGCGGCGCTCGTGGACCTCGTCGGGTTCGTCGGCGGAGGCGGCGTAGACGTTGCTGACCGGCGACCAGGCCATCGACATCGCGATGACCAGGGCCATCACGTCGAACGGGTCGCCGGGCACGACGTCACCCGCGGCCTGGGCGTCGGCGATCGCGCTGACCTTGTGGTCGTTGCGGTGGTCGGCGTCGGCGAGCAGGTGCCCCTGGGGCCGGCGTTCCATCCGGGACCAGGTGGCCAGCCGGATGAGGTCGGGGCGCAGCAGGTAGTCGTCGTAGAGGCGCACCGCCCAGTCGGCGAGGTCGGGGCCGATCGGCACGGCGTTGACGATCCGGTCGAGGGACGCCGTGAAGATCGCGTCGAACAGGCCTTCCTTGTTGCCGAAGTAGCCGTAGAGCTGGGCCTTGTTGGTTCGCGCGGCGGCGACGATCCGCTCGATGCGCGCGCCCGCGATCCCGTGCTCGGCGAACTCCTGGGTGGCGACCTCGACGATGCGGTCGCGGGTGGCGGCTCCGCGCGAGGTCAGGGGCTTGTCGACCATCGGGTCAGGGTAGCAAACAGAACAGTTGGTTTGCTTTCTGCCGGAGGCCGGTCTAGTTTGAAATAGACAGAACAGTCTGTTTGAAGGAGTGCCGATGCGCACCACCACCGGATGGCGGGCCGACGGCCCGGCGCAGGAGCTGCACCGCGCGTCCCTGCAGCGGCGCGAGCTGCGGGCCGACGATCTCGCCGTGCGGGTCGACCACTGCGGCGTCTGCCACACCGATCTGCACAGCATCAACTCCGCCGCCGGCCCGGTCGTGCCGGGTCACGAGTTCACCGGGACGGTCACCGGCATCGGGCCGGAGGTGACCGGCTTCGCCGTCGGCGACCCCGTCGCGGTCGGCAACATCGTGGACTCCTGCGGCGAGTGCGCGATGTGCCTCGCGGGGCAGGAGAACTTCTGCCACGAGTTCCCGACGCTGACCTACGGTGGCACCGACCGCCACGACGCGACGCCCACGCTGGGCGCCTACTCCCGCGAGTACGTCGTCCGGGAGTCCTTCGCCTACGCGCTCCCTCGCGGGCTCGACCCCGCCGCAGCCGCTCCGCTGATGTGCGCCGGGGTGACCGTGTGGGAACCGTTGCGCGCCCTCGGCGTGGGCAGCGGCAGCCGCGTGGCGGTGGCCGGGCTCGGTGGGTTGGGGCACCTCGCGGTCAAGTTCGCGGTCGCGCTCGGTGCCGAGACCACGGTGATCAGCCGGAGTCCGGGCAAGCTCGACGACGCGGGGCGGCTCGGTGCGCGGGACCTGCTCGTCTCCGCTGACGACGCTGCGATGGCCCGCTCGCGCGACCGGTTCGACGTCATCGTCGACACCATCTCCGCGGCGCACGACCCCGGCCCCTACCTGCGGCTGGTGGCCCTGGACGGAACGCTCGTCCAGGTCGGGCACCTCGGATCGGTCTCGCTCAACGCCGTGGACCTGCTCATCGGGCGGAAGAAGTTCGCCTCAGCCGGGAGCGGGGGACGACCCGCGACTCGCGCGATGCTCGACTTCTGCGCCGAGCACGACATCACCGCAGACGTCGAGGTGCTGCCGTCGTCGCAGGTCAACGAGGCCTTGGAACGCCTGGGGCGCAACGACGTCCGCTACCGCTTCGTGCTCGACATGTCCGATCTGGACTGAGGGTCCTCGCAAGGGGCCACGTTGAGCAGGCTGATGCGGCACAAGCGGCGGACGTAGCGGCTCGCGCGGCCGTCGCCGGGCAGCACGAGGGTCGGCCTCCGCAAGAGCTCGTCGTTGTACCGCGTGGCCAGAAGTGCCCGGTTGGCACCGAATTCCGGATCGACCTCGGCGAGCGAGAGCACCACCTGGAAGCCGTCCTCGGACGTCGCCACCACGACGACGTTGAGCCGGCCCATCTTGTGCCGCCGGTCCCAGTGCGGCTCCAGCTCGGAGAGCACCTCGTGCAGCGGGACGCCGCGCACCCGGTGCACCTCGCGGATGCGCCTGGTCACGTAGTCCACGTCCTGCGCCGCGCTCGCGCGGGCGTCCAGCTCGCGCGTGTCGAGAAGCCGGTCCTGGACGAGGTCGCCGGTGATGAGCACCTGATCGGGTTCGAGGTGCTTCCGCTGAGTCGGGACGACCGCGTCCACCGCACTGCGCAACGGCTCCATGACCGAGCACGGTAGAGCGCGCCACGCCCGGTCACATCCACCGATCAGGGGCGGGTTTCCGCCGCATTCGATCACTCACAGGAACGATTCGATCTCATCTGCGGGTTCACGGAGTGCATGTATCCGCAACTGCGGAATCGGATTTCCCGCTTCCGATGAAGAGGTGAGTTGTCGGCTGCGGACTTCGCGCTCACTCTGGGGAGGTGGACAGCGAGAGCTACGCCCGTTTCCTGCCGGACTCCTACCGGCGGCGTGCCTCCGAAGTGGAGCCGACGCCGACGTGGTGGAACTGGCGGGGTGGTCGCGTGCACATCGCGCGCGCCGCGGCTCCGGAGGCCTCCGCGCGGGTGATGGTGATCCACGGCGCCGCCGGCCACTCGGCCGCGCTGTGGCCGGTGTGCTCGCCCGTCGCGGGCATGGCCGACCTGCTGGTTCCCGATCTGCCGCCCTACGGTGGCACTTCCGTGCCGGATCCGAGCGGGATCCGGTACTCGGACTGGGTCGAGCTGCTGTGCGAGCTGGTGATCGCCGAGCGGCGTCGCGACGACCGGCCGCTGGTGCTGTTCGGCGCGAGCATGGGCGGGATGCTGGCCTACGAGGTCGCCGCCCGGACCGGCCAGGCGTCGGCGGTGGTCGCGACCTGCCTGCTCGACCCGGCCGATCCCGAGGCTCGCCGCAGAGCCGCCCGCACGCCGTTCGGCTGGATCCCGCCCGCCGGTCTGGCCCTGCTGGAGCGGCTCGCCGGTGATGTCCGGGTCCCGATGCGCTGGCTCGCCGACGAGCGCAAGATCAGCGGCAACGCGGAGCTCTCGGCGATGTGCGCGGCCGACCCGCGCGGCGGTGGAGCCCGCACCCCGATCGGCCTGTTGACCAGCTTCGTCCGCTACCGGCACACCTCGCCGGAGACATTCGCCGACACCCCGGTGATCCTCGCCCACCCCGCGGCCGACGACTGGATCCCGCCGGAGCTCAGCCTCCACTTCCTGGAACGCATCGAGGCGCCGACCACCGTGGTCATGCTGGAGAAGTGCGGGCACTACCCGATCGAGGAACCGGGCCTGACCCAGCTCGCCGAAACCCTCTACAGCCTCGTCGGCAACACCCTCGAAGAAACCGCCGAGGGCTGAACGAGAACGGCCCGGGAACCGTCCACGTGGGACGGTTCCCGGGCCGCTTCGGGGCTGTTCCTACTTGAGCTCGGCGCTCGACTTGCCGAGCAGGCGGCGGGCGACGATGAGCTGCTGGATCTGCTGGGTGCCTTCGAAGATGTCGAGGATCTTCGAGTCGCGGGACCACTTCTCCAGCAAGGACTCCTCGGTGTACCCGACGGTGCCGCAGAGCTCGACGCAGCGCAGCGTGATGTCGACGACCGAGCGGCCGGCCTTGGCCTTGGCCATCGAGGCCTGCAGCGAGTTCGGCTTGCGGTTGTCGGCCATCCACGCGGCCTGCAGCGTCAGCAGGTACGCGGCCTCGTAGTCGGCTTCCAGCTGCAGGTACGCAGCGGCGGCGGCGTGCTGGGAGTTGGCGGGGCGGTCGTAGTCGACCGTCACACCGGCCTCGGCGAGGACCTTCGCGGTCTCCTCCAGCGCGGCGCGCGCCACGCCGATCGCCATCGCGGCGACCAGCGGGCGGGTGTTGTCGAAGGTCTGCATGACGCCCGCGAAACCGGACTTGGTGTCGATCTCAGGGGAGCCGAGCAGGTTCTCCTTCGGCACCCGGCAGTTGTCCAGCCGGATGACCGCGGTGTCGGAGGCCTTGATGCCCAGCTTGTGCTCCAGGCGCTCGACCTTGATGCCCGGACGGGTCTTCTCCACCACGAACGACTTGATCGCGGCACGGCCGATCGTCTTGTCGAGCGTCGCCCACACGACGACGGTGTCGGCGCGGTCCCCGGCGGTGACGAAGATCTTCTCGCCGTTGAGGACGTAGTCGTCGCCGTCGGCCACGGCGGTGGTGGTGATGTTGGCCGAGTCCGAGCCGGTGCTCGGCTCGGTGATGGCCATGGCCGCCCAGACGTCGGCGAAGCGCTTGGCCTGCTCCTCGTTGGCGACCGAGGCGATCGCGGCGTTGCCGAGGCCCTGGCGCGGCATGGCCAGCAGCATCGCCACGTCGCCCCAGCACATCTCCATGGTGCCCAGCACCAGGTTCAGGTTGGCGCCGTTGCGGTTGCCCTTGTCCTTGTCGTCGCCGCCCTTGCGCACGCCGGCCGCGCCCGCGCCGCCTTCACCGGAGGAGTTCAGCCCGTCCAGCAGCGCCGCGAGGGTGTCGAGCTCCTTGGGGTAGGAGTGCTCGGCGCGGTCGTACTTGCGCGAGATGGGGCGGAAGACCTCGGAAGCGGCTTGGTACGCCTGGTTGACCAGCGCGTTCGCCTTCTTGGGGATCTCAAGATTGATCATGGGGTAAGTCCTTCGCGTCTCGAGAGCCCTCGTCAGACGAGGACCGCGCCTTCCATCACGCCGATGGCCCGCAGGTCGCGGTACCACCGCTCCACGGGGTGTTCCTTGGTGTAGCCGTGGCCGCCGAGCAGCTGAACGCCGAGGTTGCCGATGAGCATCCCCTTGTCGGTGGCGAGCTTGCGGGCCAGCGCGGCTTCGCGGGCGAACGGCTTGCCCTGCTCGGCGCGAGCGGCGGCGCGCAGCGTGGTCAGCCGGATGCTCTCCAGCTCGATGCCGATGTCGGCGACGCTGAAGGCCACGGCCTGGCGGTGGCTGATCGGCTCGCCGAACGCGGTGCGCTCGTTGACGTAGGGGATCACGTAGTCGAGCACGGCCTTGCCGGTGCCTGCCGCGAGCGCGGACCAGCCCAGGCGGGACAGCCGGACGAGGTCGGTGAACACGTCGAGCTTGCCGCCGCCGAGCAGCGCGGTGACCGGGACGTTGACGTCCTCCAGGTGCACCTTGCCGGTTCCGGCGGAGCGCAGGCCCATGGCCGGGTCGGACTCGATGGACAAGCCGCTGCTGGAGGACTCCACGAGGAACAGCGCGGGGCTGCCGTCGAGGTTCGCCGAGATGATGAACAGCTCGGCCTGCGCAGCGCGCGGGACCAGCGACTTCACGCCGCTGAGCTGGTAGCCCTGCGGGGTGCGCTTGGCGGTGGTCGTCGGCTTGAGCGGGTCGCCGAGCGCGACGTGCTCCTGCAGCGCCAGCGCGGCGGCGGGCACGCTCTCGCCCGCGAAGGCCGGCAGGTAGGTGGCCTGCTGGTCCTCGTCGCCCCACAGGGTCAGCGCGGTCGACACGGCCGACGGCGCGAGGACCGCGACGGCCAGGCCCATGTCGCCGTGCGCGAGTGCCTCGGTGACCAGCACGTTGGTGACCGCGGAGCGCTCGGTGCCGATGCCGCCGAGGGACTCGGGGATGCCCACGACGCTCAGGCCGAGCTCGCCGGCGCGCTCTAGGAGGTCCTCGGGCGGGGTGAGCTTGGCGTCGGCGTCCACGGCGGCGGGACGCAGCTGCTCGGCGGCGAACTCGCTGACCGTCTCGGCGATGAGCGACTGCTCGTCGTCGGGCGAGAGGTCGAAGAGGTCCTTGGCCGGGGCCGGGGTCAGGCGCGCGGGCTTGTTGTGGCCCTGCACCTTCTTGAACGACCTGGTCGCGGCACCGGCGGCCCTGAAGCCGGTCCGGGTGCCCGACTGGACGAGCGTCTCGAACTGCTTCCGCAGGCCGAACTTGTCGATGATCGGCGCGCTGGCGATCTTGGTCAGTGCGGCGAGGCCGAGGCCCATGGCGTCGCGCTTCCGGGCGCCGCCTGCCTGTCCGCGATGGGCGTTTGACACGGTGCGTCTCCAATCGGCCGGCGTCGGCCGGGCATTACCTACTGACGAGTAAAATAACGTGTCCGGGGACGGTTGCGCCAGAGAGGTCGATCACGGCTTGCTTGCTTTTTCGCACGGCGAATGGTTGAGCGACCGATTTCCGGTGGCCGTTGAGGCGATTGGCTAGTATCACTGACCGATTCTGTGGCAGGGGGCACATGTCGCTCGAGCAGCTGTACCTGGCGCTGCTCGCCGGTGGGTTGGTCGTGCTGGCGGGTGTGGTGGGCACTCGCGTCGCGCACGGGGCCGGACTGCCCAGCCTGCTGCTGTTCCTCGCGCTGGGCGTGGTGATCGGGGAGGACGGCTTCGGCGTCGACTTCGACGACGCCGAACTGGCGCGCAACCTCGGCACCACGGCGCTCGCGGTGATCCTCGTCGAGGGCGGTCTCACCACGAAGTGGTCGGACGTGCGCAAGGTCGTGGCTCCGGCCGGAGTCCTGGCCACGGTCGGCATCTGCATCAGCCTCGTGGTCACCGCGACGGGGGCGCACTTCCTGCTGGGCTTCGACTGGCAGCTGGCCCTGCTGCTGGGCGCGATCGTGTCCTCGACCGACTCGGCCGCGGTGTTCTCGGTGCTGCGGGTGCTGCCGCTGCCCCGCCGGGTCGCCGGGTTGCTGGAAGCCGAGTCGGGGTTCAACGACGCGCCGACCGTGATCCTCGTCCTGCTGTTCAGCACCACACCGCTGGTGATCTCGCCGGGGCCGCTGCTGGCGAGCCTGGTCTACCAGCTGCTGATCGGCGTGCTGGTCGGGCTGGGCGTCGGGTGGCTGGGCGGCGTCGTGCTGCCGCGCCTCGCGCTGCCGGCGTCCGGTCTCTACCCGCTGGCGTCCTTCGGTCTCGGGTTCGTCGCCTTCGCCGCGTCAGGTGCGGTGCAGGCCAGCGGTTTCATCGCCGCCTACCTGTGCGGGGTGGTGCTGGCCAACAGCGGGCTGCCGCACCGCTCGGCGACGCGGTCGTTCGCCGAGGGGCTCGGTTGGCTGGCCCAGATCGGCTTGTTCGTGCTGCTCGGTCTGCTGGTCACCCCGAGCAGGCTGGCGGTGGAGGTCGTTCCCGCACTGGTCGTCGGCCTGGTGCTGCTGCTGGTCGCCCGCCCGCTGTCGGTGGTCGTCTCGCTGGTCTGGTTCCGGGTTCCGTTGCGGGAGCAGGCGTTCCTGTCCTGGGCGGGCTTGCGCGGAGCGGTGCCCATCGTGCTCGGCACCTTCCCCGTGGTGCACGGGGTTCCCGGCAGCGAGCGGTTGCTGGACGTCGTGTTCGTGCTGGTCATGGTCTACACCGTCGTGCAGGGGCCGAGCCTGCGCCCGGCCGCGAGGTGGCTGGGCATCCTGCCTCGGGAGGCGACCAGGGAGATCCAGGTCGAGGCCGCCCCGCTGGACGTCCTCGACGCGGAGCTCCTGTCGATGTCGGTGCCGCCGGGCTCGGCCATGCACGCGGTGTCCATCCGCGAACTGCGCCTGCCGGAGCCCAGCGTCGTCACCCTGGTCATCCGGGACGGTCACACCTTCGTCCCCAGCCCCGAGACCGCCATCGAGACCGGGGACGAACTGCTCATCGTCACCACGTTCTCCCAGCGCCAGCGCACCGAGCGGCGCCTCCGCGCGGTGAGCCGCAAAGGCCGCTTGGCGCACTGGTTCGGGGAGCGCGGTGATCCCGCGTGACCCGACTCAGGTCTTGCGGGCGACCTCCGCGCTGAGCGCTTCGGACTCGTGGCGGCGGCGGATCCGCCCGAACGTCCAGATCGTCACCGCGTGCGCGAAGGCCAGCACCAGCAGCAGGACGCCGATCCGGCCGACCACCGTCTTCGGCTCGCCGCCCAGGTCCAGCGGCAGGATCGCGATCAGCGCGGCCAGACCGAGCGTCGCGAGGTGGAACACCACCGTGACCAGCTGGTTCAGCGGGCCCGCGTTCTCCCCGAGCTCGCCCAGGTAGGCGGTTCCGCTGCGCCGCAGCAGGTGACCGTCCACGGCCACCAGCAGCGCGGCCACGAGCAGGAACGTCAACAACGATGCCATCGCACGACTCCTCTCCTCGCCCGTCGCCGTACCCCGAGATCGAGTGCGGGCAAACGCGAGTCCACCGAAGGCACCAATCGCCGGCCGTCCGCCCGGCTACTCCTTCGACGGCGCCTGCAGCGGTCGCAACCGCAGCCAGAGGAGGAACAGGGCGCCGACGACCAGCATCGACAACCCCGTCCACAGGTTGATGTTGATGCCCTGCGCCTTGTCGAGCTCGGCGGTGTCGGGCGCGATCCCGGCGGCGCCGATGAGCACCCCGTAGAGGACGAACAGCCCGCCGATGACGGTGCGGACGTCGAAGAGCCGGGAGGCCGTGCCGGATTCGCGCTCCAGGTCGTCGATCTCGGCTGCGTGGTGGGCGATCTCGGTTTCTTCGCGCGGGTTCTCGGCCATCGCGGGCTCCTAGAGGGTGAACGGGATGTAGCAGAGTGCGGAGAGGATCAGCGCGCCCCAGCCGAGCACGGCGGGCTTGCGGTACCAGGCGTCGTCGCCGGCGGCCACCACGCCCTTGTCCCTGGCGGAGGCCCGGGTGTAGACGAGGCCTTCGAGCTCGGCGTCCGGCTTCGGCTTGGTGGCGAGCGCGATCGGGACGCTGACCAGTAGGTCCACGGCGAACGCGATCATCGAGGCGGTCATGTTCGCGCCCTGGTCGGAACCCATCTCCACGATCCCGGCCTGGTAGGCGAAGTAGAACGCGATCGGGGCCGCGGTTCCCAGCAGCAGGCCCCAGAAACCGGCCTTGGCGGTCATCCGCTTCCAGAACAGCGCCAGGATGAACGTCGCGAACAGCGGGACGTTGAAGAACGCGAACAACGTCTGCATGTAGTTCATGATGTTGCTGAACGACGCCGCGAGGAACGCCGTGCCCATGCCGATGACCACGCCGATGGCGGTGATCGCGCGGCCCACCTGCAGGTAGTGCGCGTCGGGCATGTGCGGCTTGATGTACGCGCGCCAGATGTCGGTGGTGAACACGGTGTTGAAGCTCGACACGTTGGCCGCCATGCCCGCCATGAAGGAGGCCATCAGGCCGGTGACGGCGAGCCCGAGCACGCCGTTGGGCAGCAGGTCGCGCATGAGGATCGGGATCGCGTCGTTGTAGTCGTACCCGCCGGTCTTGCCGATTGTCGGCTCGATGACCAGCGCGATGATGCCGGGCAGCACCACGATCAGCGGGATGAAGATCTTCGGGAACGCCGCGATCAGCGGGGTGCGTCGCGCGGCCGAGAGGTTCTTGGCCGACAGCGACCGCTGCACCTCGGCGAAGTTCGTCGTCCAGTAGCCGAAGGAGATCGCGAAGCCGAGCCCGAGGGTGATGGTCAGCCAGTTGGTGCCCAGCGGGTTGGTCTCGCCGAATCCCGTTCCGGCCCAGGTGGACAGGAACATGTCGCCCTGCTGCGCGGTCACCTTCTCGATCAGCCCGCCGATGCCGCCGACCCGCACCAGGCCCAGCACCGTGAGCGGGATCAGCGCCGCGACGATCACGAAGAACTGCAGCACCTCGTTGTAGATCGCCGAGGACAGCCCGCCGATGACGATGTAGGCGAGCACGAAGATCCCGGCCAGCAGGATCGAGATCGGCAGCGGCCAGCCCAGCAGGGCCTTGAGCACGATGGCCAGCGCGTAGAGGTTCACCCCGGCGATCAGCACCGAGGCTACGGCGAAGATGACCGCGCTGAGCAGGTGCGACGAGCGGCTGAACCGCAGCAGCAGGAACTCCGGAACGCTGCGCACCTTCGAGTTGTAGTAGAAGGGCATCATCACCAGGCCGAGGAACACCATCGCCGGGATCGCGCCGATCCAGTACCAGTGCACGGTGTAGGCGCCGTACTGCGCGCCGTTGGCGGCCATGCCCAGGATCTCGGTGGCGCCCAGGTTCGCCGAGACGAACGCCAGCCCGGTCACCCAGGCCGGGAGCGCCCTGCCTGCCAGGAAGAAGTCGAGGCTGTTGCTGACGCTGCGCCTCGCGGCCAGCGCGATGCCCAGGACCACGGCGAAGTAGATGACCAGGATGAGCGTGTCCATCCAGTTCATCGACAACCTGAGGTCGTCCGCTGCCAGAACCATGGTCCCCATCTCCGTCGTCTCCGCTGACGATGTTCGACCGACCGGACATCGTTCGGGACGCTACGTGAAGGGAGATCGCGCGGTCAATCATCCATTCATACGGCAGGATGCTAGTCCGATCGGATGTGAACCATTGCGGGACCGAAACTTTCGGTCCATCCACAGTGGAACTCACATGTCCGCGGCGGCGAGGAAGTCCTCGCGGGCCTCCGAGCTCGTGTGCTGCGGCCACAGCGCGTGCAGCGGGACGAACGTCGGCGGGAGGAGTTCGAGCACGCGGACCGCGCCGCCGGGAGCCGGGCCCGCGGCGGCGGTGACGAACGCGACGTGGTTCGTGCCCAGCACGGCGGTGGTCGGGGGAGTGCCCTGGATGGGATTGCGCCGGACGTCGGGCTCGAAGCCCGCTCGGCGGCAGCTGTCGATGAGCAGGTCGGTGTAGCCGGAGTTGCCCGGCCGGCCCCACACCATGATCGTTTCGTCGGCGAGCTCGTCGAGCTCGACCGACTCCCGCTGGGCGAGCCGGTGATCGGCCGCCACCGCCACCCGCAGCCGGTGGTGCGCCAGCGTCGTCCGGGTCAAGCCGCGCTCCGGCGCCATCCCGCGGCAGAGCCCGAGGTCGAGCTCCCCGCTGATCAGCTGCTCGGTGAGCTCGGCCGGGTAGCGCTGGTTGACCTGCGTGCACAGCTCCGGCTGCACGTCGTGCGCGCGACGCAGCAGCGCGGTCACCTCGTCACCGGTGACCGCGGGGGTGTGACCGATCCGCAGCACCTCGGTCTCGCCGCGTCCGATCCGCCGGGCGCGGTGCAGCGCCGACCGGGCCGCGCCGTGCAGCAGCCGGGCGTCGGCGATCAGCGCCTCACCGGCGGGCAGCACCCGCAGCGTCGAGCCGCTGCGGTCCAGCAGCTCCACCCCCACCTCGCGCTCCAGCGCGCGGATCGAGGTGGACAGGGCTTGCTGGGACAGGTGCAGCCGACGGGCTCCCCGGGTGAACCCGCCTTCCTCCGCGACGGCGATCAGGTGTCCGAGTTTGTGCAGGTCGATCGTCATCGACACCATCTTGCCCCACGTGCGGCGGTCAGACGCGAGCCGGCGCGGGCCCCCCTCAGCGCCCGCGCCGGCTCGCTCGACTCCACGCCGCTCAGCGGGTGGTGTAGCCCCCGTTGGGGAACAACGTCTGGCCGGTGAACCACCAGCCCTCGGTGGTCAGGTGCCGGATGATCGGCACGATGTCCTCGATGTGGGTCAACTGGTTGCCCAGCGCCTGGGACTTGTGGAACTCGACGCGCTCCGGCGTCTCCTGCGGGTAGAAGAACGGTGTGTCCATCGGGCCCGGGGCGACGACGTTCACCGAGATCCCGCGGTCGGCGAACTCCTTGGCCGCGGCCCGGGTGAAGTGCTCCAGCGGGGCCTTGCCGCCCGCGTAGGTGGAGTATCCGTCGGTGAACGCGGCCAGCAGCGAGGTGCCCAGGCTGATGATCTTGCCGCCGTCGTTGAGACGCCGACCGGCCTCCTGGATGAAGAAGTACCCGGCCTTCGCGTTGATCGCGAACATCCGGTCGAACTCCTCCTCGGAGGTCTCCAGGATCGGCTTGCGCAGCACCATCCCGGTCGTGTTCACCGCGACGTCGACGCCGCCGAAGTCGTCCACGGCCGCGTCGAAGACCCGCTGCACCCCGGCGACCTGCGTCAGGTCGGCCTGCACCGAGATCGCCTGGCTGCCTGCTTCCTGCACGGCGCGCACGGTCTTCTCGGCGTCGGTCGCGGAGGCGTCGCCGTGGTAGTGCACCACGATCTTCGCCCCGTCCTCGGCGAGCGTCCGCGACAGTAGACCGCCGAGGTTCTTGGCGCCCCCGCCGATCACGACGACCTTGCCCTGCAATGCGTTCGCACTCATCGATAACCCCCTCGTCGGTTTCGCACCCCGACGTTATGGGGAGGTGCGGGAGCTGGAAAACGCGAACAACTGGTGGGTCCACAAGGAACTTGGATAAGTGCAGGTCATGGGTTTTCCGGAAGCAGGGTCAACCACTTTCGTGTGACTGGCGGGAAAGCGCCCGAACGCCGTTCTCGATCACCTACACTTCGCCGCGAAACGCGTCCGCTGCATGGAGGAACCGTGGCGACCTGGGAAGACCTGAGCAAGTTCATCCGCACCGAGTACCTGCCGGCGCCGGAGGACGATGACGACGAGGAGCTGGAGGAGGAGCCGGAATACCGGATCATCGAATCCAGCGAGGAGGAGATCCGGATCCTCGTCGAGTACGAGGACGACCGCAGCCAGATCGTCATCGTCTGCCGCGAACGGCTCGACGACACCGAGGACTGGGTCCAGGTGGTCTCGGTGATCGGCCGCGCCGACCAGGTCGACCTGCACAAGCTGCTCGACGAGCTGGGGCAGACGTCGGTGGTCTGCGGCGCGGTGATCATCGGTGAGCACGTGGTGCTCCGGCACTCCGTCCCGCTGCTCAACCTCGACATCAACGAGTTCGTCGATCCGCTGAACTTCGTCGCGGAGACCGCGGATCACCTGGAGGAGATGTTCTTCCCCGAGGACGACTACTGATCCGCTCAGTCGGCGCGCCCGGTGACGGCCACGGTGACCCCGAGGCCGATCATCGAGGCACCGCCGGTGCGGGTCAGCTGGGTGATCCGCCGCGGTGAGCGGCCGAACCAGCCGCGCGCGGCGGATGCCATCAGGCCCCAGGTGCCGTCGGAGGCCAGCTGCAGCAGCGCTCCGGCCAGTCCCAGCACCAGCATCTGCCCGATGACGCCGTCCGCGTCGCGATCCACGAACTGCGGCACGGCCATCAGGAAGACGATGCTCTTCGGGTTGCTGACCCCGACCAGCCCGCCTTCGACGATCCGCCGCGATTCCGGAATCGGTTGCGGGTCACCGATTTCCGGCGTCGGTGCGCGCATCGCCTGAACGCCCAGGAACACCAGGTAGGCGGCTCCGGCCAGCTTGATCGCGGTGAAGGCCAGAGCGGACTGCGCCACCACGGTGCCCAGCCCGAGGGCGACCGCGATGACCAGGAAGTACCCGCCGAGCGCGTTGCCCAGTGCGGACGACAGCGCGGCGCGTCGGCCGTGCGCGAGGGCACGGCCGACGACGAAGAGCACGCTGGGCCCGGGAATCGCGGACAGCAGCAGCGACATCGCGCAGAACGCGATCAGTGCGTGCAGGTCGACCACGGTTCGAGCATGGCACGCGGATCAGCCTGTGGTGGCCGGAATCGCGTCTTCGGCGCGCTCTTCCGGCTTGGTCCGCGTCGCGCCGAGCATCAGCAGCACGCTGACCCCCGCCAGCGCCGCGCCCACCCACAGCGGTGAGGTGAAGCCGAAGCCCGCACCGATGGTCAGCCCGCCGAGCCACGCGCCGAGCGCGTTGCCGACGTTGAACGCCGCGATGTTGATGGCCGAGGCCATCGTCGGCGCGTCACCGCCGTAGGTCATCACCCTGGTCTGCAGCGGGGGAACGGTGCCGAACCCGAACCCGCCCATCAGCAGGATCGCCACCACGGCGATCACCTTGAACCCGGCGAGGGCGCCGAACGCGGACATCACGATCGTCAGGCCCACCAGCAGGACGAGCAGGGTGCCGTCGAGGTTCTTGTCGGCCATCCGGGCCCCGAACAGGTTGCCCGCGAACAGTTTTGCGCCGAAGACCAGCATCAGCCAGGGCACGGTGCCTGCCGCGAACCCGGAGATCTCGGTGACCAGCGGTGCGATGTAGGTGAACGCGCCGAACATGCCGCCGAAGGCCAGGATCGTGATCGCCACCGTCCACCACACCTGGGGGCGGCGCAGCGCGGTGAGCTCGGCCCGCAGCCGGGTCGGCACCACGTCGGCGTCGACCTTCGCCCCCGGCACCAGCAGCTGGATGCCGATCACCGCGATCAGGCCGATCGCGGTGATCGCCCAGAACGTCGAGCGCCAGCCCATCGCCTGCCCGAGGAAGGTGCCCAGCGGAACCCCCAGGACGTTCGCGGTGGTCAGGCCGGTGAACATGATCGCCACCGCGCCGGCCTTGCGGTTCGGCGGCACCAGCGCGGCGGCGACGACCGACCCGATGCCGAAGAACGTGCCGTGTGTCAGCGCGGCCAGGATCCGGCCGGTCAGCATCAGCCCGTAGGTCGGCGCGATGGCCGAGAGCAGGTTGCCCGCGATGAACAGGAACATCAGCGAGACCAGGACCTTCTTGCGGGGGAGCCTGGTGACGGCGGCGGTCAGGAAGATCGCTCCGACCGCCACGGCCAATGCGTAACCGGAGATCAGGTACCCGGCGACCGGGATGCTGACCGCGAAGTCGGCGGCGACCTCTGGGAGTAGGCCCATGATGACGAACTCGGTCAGGCCGATGCCGAACCCGCCGAGTGCGAGGGCCACGAGTGCAACGGGCATCCCCGTCCGCTCCTTACGTGCGTCTGTTGGTATCTAGCGCACGCAGGTAGTTGCACGCGCTTGGTAAATAGTTGCGCGCGCGTTCTATCGGCGCAAACGGCTATAGTGGGGAGGAGGTGGACGTCACCGGCAGGGAGGTGCAGGAGTGGGGATCGCCGACGATGCGGTGGAGATCCGGGCGCACGGCTGGCGCACGCTCGCCGCCCTGCACGGCATGATCGAGACCGCGCTGGAGAAGGCGCTGCAGGCCGACCACGGGCTGTCGGTCGTCGAGTACACCGTGCTCGACGCCCTGAGCAGGCAGGACGGCTGGCACATGCGCATGCGGCAGCTCGGCCGCGCCACCGCGCTCAGCGGCAGCGCCACGACGCGGCTGGTCAGCAGGCTCGAAGACCGGATGCTGCTGACCCGGGTCCTGTGCCGCGACGACCGGCGCGGCATCTACACGGAGCTCACCGACGAGGGTCGTGCCCTGCTGGGGGCGGCCCGGCCGACGCACGACGAGACGCTGGAGAAGGCGCTGGCGGAGGCCGAGCATGTTCCCGAGCTCGCCCCGCTGGTCGAAGCTCTGCACCGTCTCCCGCAGCTCGGCGAGTAGATGCCGGCGACGGGCGCGAGCATCGGCACCCCCGGTCGCCGCAACGAAGACCGCTTCGCCATCGGCCCCGACTGGGCCTTCGTCCTCGACGGCGCCACGGCACCGTCCGGTGTGGACAGCGGCTGCGTGCACGACGTCGTCTGGCTGGTCCGGCGCCTCGGCGGGGCGCTGGCCGAACTGCTCACGATCAGCGACGAGCGGCTGGCCGACGTCCTCGCCGAAGCGATCCACCGCGTCCGCGCCGCCCACGCCGACACTTGCGATCTGAACAACCCCAACAGCCCGTCCTCGACGGCGACCCTGCTGCGGCTCCGCGACCAGGCCGAGTACCTGGTCCTCGCCGACAGCCCGCTGGTCCTCGACGTGGACGGCGAGGTCCGAGCCGTCGTCGACGACCGCATCGACCACCTGCCCAGCCGCACGCTCGACGCGGTCACCGGGCTCCGCAACTCCGAGGGCGGTTTCTGGGTCGCCTCGACGAAACCCGAAGCGGCGCACCGGGCCGTCACCGGCACGCTCCCGCCGTTCCGCAGAGCGGCCCTGCTCACCGACGGCGCCTCCCGCCTCGTCGACCACTTCGCCCTCACCGACTGGCGAGGCCTCCTCGACCTCCTCGACGAGGGCGGCCCGGAAACCCTCCTCAACCGAGTCCGCGAAGCGGAGTCGACCGCACCCCCACCCGCCCGAGGCAAACCCCACGACGACGCCACCACCATCCACTGGACCGAGCGGTAGAACATCACCGGGACCCGTGTCGCGCGGTTCTGGACGAGGTGTGGAAGGGGTCGGTGCGGGTTCCGCCTTGACTGGTGTGTCGAAGCCTCAACCGTGATAACGTGTGGATTATATTACCTGGATGGGATGGTCAGCCGAGCTCCACAGGGATGTGGAGGAGTGGTTCTTGGCACTTGCCGAGCGCGATCCGGTGAGCGCTGGCTACGTTGAGCAAGCGCTCGACATGTTGGTGGCATGCGGCCCCGGTTTAGGTCGCCCCCTGGTCGACAGGATCAAAGGGTCCCGATTCCACAACCTGAAGGAGCTGAGACCGGCATCGGGTGGCAGAAGCGAGATCCGGATGCTGTTCGCCTTCGATCCCCGTCGCAGCGCCTTGGTGTTGGTGGCAGGAGACAAGGCTGGCAACTGGAAGGGTTGGTACGAAGTGAACATCCCGCTGGCGGAGAAGCGCTACGCGCGACACGTTGCTGAGTTGGAGGGCTGAGCGATGGGACGTTCCTGGGACGAGGTCAAGAGTGACAAGCTCGCGCTGGACCGTGCGCGGGGCCGCGACGTGGAGGCAGACCAAGAGCATGCCCGCGCCGTCACCCACGCCTACATCGTCGGCTACCGGCTCGCGCAGTTCCGCGAAGAACGCGGTCTGTCGCAGGCGCAACTGGCTGCTCGGATGGGTGTCAGCCAGCCGCGGATCAGCAAGCTCGAAAAGGGAGATCTCGCGCAGTTCGAGGTGGGCACCATCGAGCGCTACGTCCAGGCCCTCGGTGGTTCCTTGCGGCTGGTCGTCAATTTCGGAGATCAGGACATCACGCTCGATCGGCCCGCGGTCTGCGCATGAGAGTCGTTTCCCAACGTGGTTCCGCTGTGAGGTGCAGCGGTGGGCGATGGCGTCGTGGGGTGCGTGCGCTTTGATGTCGTTGTCGAGGTACGCGTAGACGTCGCGGTTCCTGCGAGCGCTCGGAGGCGGAGCGGTATCACGCGCCCAACTCCACCCGGCCGGACCCATCATTTGAGCAGGCCCGCCCCCAAGGCGGTGATCAAGGCGATCGCGAGCAGCCAGATCGCCGGCGTGACCTTGCGGAACTTGCGCCGCGCGATGTGGCTCGTCGTCCACACCTGCTCCGCCAGAGCCTTCTCCAGTCGAGGGCCGTCGCTGAGCAACTTGCGGTAGGCGGGGACGAACTCGGCCGGGTCGGCGTACTGACGTGCGACGGTGCCGAAGTAGAGCAGCGACTCAGGGCGATCGTTGCGCAGTCGCGGCGCGAAGACCAGCAGGGCGCACAGGATGCTCGCGCTGAGGGCGGCGATGCTCCCGAGCAGCAGCACCACGTGAGGCCATGCGGTCGGCCAGGCGCTGTGCGGAGGTAGCGCCTTGAGCAGGACCCCGCCCAGAACGCCGTTGCCGGTGACGATCGCAGCGGCCTTGGTATCGGCGACCTTGATCAGATCATGCGTCTGCTGAAGAGCCTTCCACGCATCCTCGCTGTGGGCCATACCTACGACACTCCTGAGATTTCGCAGGAATGCCAACGCCATTCGGGTGAGATGACTGTGACTTTTCGGTGGATGCCCTGCTCCCTTCGAGCGGTATCTCGCCGAATTCCTCGCGCGCGGGCGCCCTGACCCGGTACGGAATTCGTCGTGCAACACCACAACGGCGCGGTGCCCCGAGGTTTCCGGGCTCTGCTGGGGGAGAGCCGATGGGGAACGCTCGAACAACGAGGAGGGCTGCGACGTTACGAGCCGGGCGATCACCTGCTCCGCCAAGGTGAGGAAGGCGGCTTCCTCGTCGCGCTGGTCAGCGGAAGGGTCAAGGTTCTGGCCGGTGATCGGCAGGGCTCGGCGGTCCTGCTCTCGCTGCGCGGACCAGGGGATCTCGTGGGCGAGATGGCGGCCGAGCGCAACACCGCCAGGACGGCCACGGTGCAAGCGCTCGACGTGTGCGTGGGGCGGGTGGTGATGCGCTCGGAGTTCGAGCGATTCCTGGACGAGCGGGACGCTCGCGGGGCGTACGCCGACTACCTCGTGGCGAAGTTGTCCGAAACTGTCCCCTACCAGGTGCAACAGGCACACTTCGGGCCGCGACGACGGCTCGCGCGCCTGTTCCTGGAGGTCGTGCGGCACTCGGACGCGAATCCGCCTGCCTGCTACCGGATCCCGTTCTCCCAGGAAGCGCTGGCAAGTGCGCTGGGCCTGGTCAGGAGCACGGTCGCGGAGCAGATCAAGGCCATGCGCGCAGATGGGGTGCTGGGCCCAGGGCCGCGCATCGCGGTCGCCGACATGCGAGGCCTGATCGAGGACGCCGGCGCCATCCAAGTGGAGTGACTCAGGTCACCGTCAAACTGTCCGATCGCGGACAGCGCGGGGCCTGGGGAACCGGCATCTTCCTGTGCGTCTTGAGAAATCTTCGGAAGGAGAGCCATGCCAGTGGAAACGCAGCAGCCGACCGAACTTCCGCCGTACCGAGCGGTTCTGGTCGTGGACGTGAAGGACTTCAGCGGCCGCAAGAGCCGCTTCCACCAGCAGATCACGCGCGATATCCCGCTCATCCTGGAGAACGCGTTCGCCCGGTGCGGCCACGCCGACCTGTGGGGGAAGGGCATCGGCGACACCACTGGAGACGGCTACTTCCGCATTCTCGACCCGATCTACCTGCCGTACCTGCTGAACCCGTTCCTCGGCGCATTGCAGGACGAGCTCGTCGAGCAGAACAACATGGTGCCGCGGGAGTACGGGAACTTGCGCATGCGCGTGAGCCTGTCCGTGGGGCCCGTGACCGACTCAGGTGACGACGTGCTCGGCGACGGCAACGGCGCCACCCGCATCGAGGCGCACCGAATCCTGGACTCCCACCCCGTGCGAGACATCCTGGACCGATCCGCGGACGTGACCCGGGTCGCGGCCATCGTCTCCCAGCGCGTGTACGAGGACGCCGTCCTGTCCGGCTACGCGGCCGAGGAAGCCGGGGAGTACGTCGAAGTCGAGACCGAGGTGAAGACCTTCCGGGGTCGCGCCTACCTGCGCGTCCCCAAGCCCTCCGGCGGACTGCTCCGCGACGGCTTCGTCGTGAAAAAGCTCGAGAACGTTGCGGCCGAGGAGAACGTGAACCGAGTTCCCACGCCGGGAGCGGCGCCGCACTTCGAATTCCACGGTTCGGCGACGACTCAGATGGGAGTGGGGGAGGTCTACGACGGCCTGCACATCGGTGACAACTACTCGGGTGGTCCGCATGACGACCGTTGAGGGACCGGCCTCGGTCGGCATGCAGGACGTTGACTCGAAATACGCCACGAGTGTCGGCAAAGCCGACAACGTATTCATCGGGGAACTGGGCGAGTCCCTGCAGCGACGATTGCTTCGAGACCTCCCCAAAGCGGAACTGGCTGAGTCCCGATTGCAGTGGCTTGCGGACAGATTCGTCGAGCCCGACAACCTCGACGAGGCGCGGTCCAAGCTGCAGCGATCGCGGTCTGTGCTGGTCAGTGGTCCTGCTGGAGCTGGGCGGCGCAGCGCGGCGAAGATGCTGCTCCGCCAGTTCGCGAGTTCGAGGTCACCGATCAGAGAGGTTCCTGTCGACACTGAGGAAGAGGAGAAGGACTTCCTCAGGCCGGAGACGGTTCTCGGAGGTGAGCGCCTGCTGGTGGACCTCTCGGCGGACAGCGAGTTGCGACGGCTCGACTCAGCTGGCCGCACCTTGGAGGCCTTTCTCGGAGCGGTGGAGAAGGGCGAGGGCTGCGCGGTGGTCGTGCTGCCGCCTGGGGCGGTGGACTCCCTCGCGGTGGAGTTGTCCTCACAACTCGTGGAGATCGAGCGTCCGAACGCTTCGGATGTTCTCGCTAGGCACTTGAGCGACCTGTTCTCGCCGTTACCGCAAGCTGTCTTCAACGATGAGAGGGTGACGGAGTTCCTCTCCACCGCCTCGATGGAGGAGATCGGGCGGCTGAGCGAGCACTGCTTGAAGCTCTGCAAGCAGACTCCGGAACGTTCCATCGCGGACTGCCTGCGCTTGGCGTTGCAGGCCGTATCCAAGCGTGACAAGACATTCGAGAAGTTCGTCTCGACTCTGTCGGCCCCCGAACGCGCGCTCTTGTTGTCCGCTGGATTCCTGGAAGGTGCGCATGCCGATGTCGTTGGTGACGCGGCGGAGCGACTGCGAAAACAAGCAGAAGACCCAGGTGGACAGGTTCCGATACTCAGCAGCGCCGGCCTGGACACGCAGCTGCGCGAGTTGCGCCTGGACCTGACCGGGTTGCGCGAAGTGCGTCTCAGCACCTGGTCGGCCGAGACGGTCGTGAACTACTTCTGGCATGCATTCCCGCGGCTTCGTCCAGTTCTGCTGGAATGGGTAGGCCGATGCTGCACGTCGTCGGTGCTGACCAATGCCGATCGAGCGCAGCTCGTGCGGCAGTTCGCGATGGTGTGCAGGCAGGGACGGCACGGTGCGGACCTCTGCACGCTTGCGTCGTGGTTGCTGCAGCTGGATGCGCGCCACCAGCCTCCGCGCGTGCGCGACTGGGCGGCGCGAATCCTGGCCGAAGGTCTCAAGGAAGAGCCGGGCGCGCTGGCGATCAGGCGGCAGATCTACGAGTGGGTCATCAGCCAATCTCTTTCGACGGATCTGGCTGACGTTCTCGTGTTCGTCTGCTCGAACGTGCTCGCCAAAACCCATCCTGAGCAGGCGATGGTGCGGCTGCGTCACCTCGCGAGGCATTCCAATCCTCGAATAGCGGGGCAGGCCTCGGAAGCACTCGTGGATCTTGGCGGCGACGACCGGATCTTCTTCGACTTGCTCTGGCGCTTGTCCCTGGTTTCCAGACGCGCCGATGCCGACGTCGGACTCTTCCTGCGCGTCGCTGATCCCACGCGGCTTCTCCGCGAACCGCGCGTGCTCGGTGACAGCGCTGTGCACGAGCAGCTGATCACGAACTGGGCTTCCGTCGTCGATCGGCCTCGTGGCTTGTGGGACGAGCGGGCGTGCGATTGGTTCAGCGCTCATGCCCGAGACCCCTCGGCTGAAGCGCTTCTTGACGTGTTGGTCGGAGCCGCGAGCAGGGCGGGTCGGCTGGGGCGGTTGTTCGTGGTGTTGCGCGGTTGGACGGCTGACGGCGATGAGGAGTCGGCAGAGCAACGTCAGCGGACGGAGCAGGTGGTGCGGAAGAAGATTGACGAAGTGCAGGTCAAGCGGACTGAGGAGTCGGAATGACCAGGGAGCAGCGTAGTGCCGTGCGGGTCGTGTCCGTGCTCGTCGCGATTCTGTGGGTGGTTCTCGGGTTGATGCTGGGGTGGGCGCCCGGGTTGTGGATCGTGCTCGCGGTGGCGACCGCGATCGCTCCCTCGTTGCTGGCCGGGCCCGTCAGCCAGTGGCTGCACGATCGGCGGCGTCCGGCCCCTGAACCGGCCATGACCTCGGTGGTGCCCGTGGAACCCCCGCCTCCGGGGCGGTACGAGATGCGGCACGTGCCCCTGCCGAGTGCGAGGGATGACTACCGGCTCGTCTTCTCGTGCACGGCTTGGTGGCGGCGCATGTCACCAGAGCCGGGAATTCCGCACGCGGATCCGGGCAGTCTCGCCGCCGAAGTGGTGTTGGAGCAGGCGTGCCAGGTGGTCGCGGCCGTGTCGCCGGAGGAGGTCGAGATCGCGCGGGCGAAGCTGACCTCGTACCTCGGCGTTGTGCGCGCGGACTCGACCGGGCACATCGAGGTGTGGGCGACGGACGTCGCGTTGCGCTTGTCGGAATCGGATGCGGACAGGTTGCGGCGGCTCGCTGACGTCCGGAAGGAAGAGGAGGTCTGGGAGCACGAGCGCAATCACGAGCGGAACAAGCGCGAATACCTCGGTGACGACGTGCTCAAGAGCGCCGGCAGTGCTCTGGTGTGGTGGTTGGCCCGTGACGAGAGCCAGATCGACGATGCGGTGGAGAAGATTCCCAACCTGCGCAAGCTCACCGCTGCAGCGCACGACGAGCGGGTCCCCGGGCTGGACGTGGAAGGCGTGGAATTCGGCCCGCACGATCACCTCGTCGAGCTGATCCGCAGTGTGCAGTCCGACGACGAGGAACGTGCTCTGCTGAGCGACAGCATCGCTTCGGCGCTCGAAAAGCGCGGCCACACCGAGCTCGCGAAGAAGATACGCGCGGAGTTCGACCAGCCGAAGACCGCACCGGACCCGCGCTCCAACGGTCACGCACCAGCGGGAACCCACTGAGCCGACAGGGCGCCGACGGCGGTTCGCCGGAGGTGCCCGGTTCGTGGTGGGGTCAACTCGTGTGAGGAGAGCCGAGCTTTCCTGCGCGGAGCGACTCGACGAAGCGTTGCCACGTCGGCTCGGTGAACTGGAGTGGTTCGCTGCCGGGGTTCTTCGAGTCTCGAGTCAGCACGTCGGTGCCGGTGAAGGCGACTTCGACGCAGTTGTTGTACGTCGAGCTCCGGGAGCTCTTCTTCCAGGGCAGCTCATCAGAGAGCACAGCTCACTCCTTCAGCTCACGAGCAAGTCGCTCAGCGAGGGATGCGATCAATGCAAAGGATTCGGTCGTCGGCAGGGCAAGACCGCGCAGTTGCGTCAGCACGTCCTTCGTCTCGGTCACGTACTTTGGCTCCTCCAGGTAGGAAGTCGCAGCTCGGTTCTCCAGGTAGACCAAGTCCTGGTGGTCGGTGAACTGCAGCAACAGGAGCGGACCGTCCATGCCCGAGTGAGTTCCCACTGAAGACGCCATCACGCGAATCTCAACGTTCTCTCGGCTGATAGTCGAATTCAAGTGCCGGAGCTGGCGGTACATCACCCCGGCCCCGCCGGTGTGGCGTTCCAGCACTGTCTGCTCGATCAAGAACTCGAAATCCTGATCTGGGCGAGTGCGCAGGATCTGCTGCCGCTCCATTCGACTCGTGACCAGGCGGTCGACCTCGGCGGCCGACAACTCGCGCGCAGACGATTCGCACAGCGCGACGGTGTATTCGGACGTTTGCAGCAGACCAGGAATGATCGAGGGTTCGTAGTTGCGGAACGCGATCGCGGTCCTCTCGAACGCGGTCAGTTCCTCCAGCAGCGGCGTCCGGCTTTCCTGCGCCGGCCACCAGTTGGGTTTGTGGGCGTTCCTGACGATCTCCAGCAGTTCGTTTCGGCGTTGTGCTGGGACTCGGTAGAGGCCGAGGAGGGCTGCGACGTCATCCGGTTGGAGGCCGCGCTGGCCGGATTCCATGCGGGAGAGCTTGCTCATGGAGATGCCCAGGGCTCGGGCGACCTCTTCGGCGCCGAGGCCGCTGCGGAGCCGGAGTTCTCGCAGTTCGCTGGACACTCGTCGGACTCGTACCGGTACGCCCGCGCGGCCACTCATCGTTCCTCCCGATCACGATCAACAACGAGATCACGATCGGCACGTGACCAGTGGGCACGTGAGAACAACGGCGCGGATTCAGCCGCCAGGTGTACGCGAGCGGCCCCGGAAGATCGGTCGATCACGTCAAGTGACGGACGGTAGGACGCCGACGAAAGGGAGGACCCGTTTTTGGGGTGGAAGGTAGACGGTGGGGTGGGGGAAGTTTTCATGAAAACTTCCCCCACCCCCGAAAAGAGACCGTCCAGCTCGCTCGGGTCGTCAGCTCGCTCGGGTGGCCGAGGCTTCGAGGGCTCTGCGGACGAGGACCTTGGCGAGGTGGCGGCGGTAGTCCGCGCTCGCCGTGGGCTGGTCCGGGGGAGAGGTGTCCTCCGCTGCGCGTTCCGCTGCTTCGGCGGGGTTGGCGCCGGAGGCCAGGGCCTCCTCGACTCCCGCCGCGCGCATCGGCGTGGGCCCCATGTTGACGAGGGCGACGCGGTTGCCCGCGACGGCCACGCCCACGACCGCCCAGTCGATGGCGCGCTTGGTGAACTTCTGGAAGTCCCAGCCCTGCGCGGGATTCTTCTCGACCCGGATCTCCACCAGGATCTCGTCCTCGCCGAGCGAGGTCTCGAAGAAGTCGGTGAAGAAGTCCGTGATCGCGATCTCCCTGGTGCCCGACGGGCCCTGGGCGACCAGGACCGCGTCCAGCGCGAGCGCCACCGCCGGCAGGTCCGACGCCGGGTCGCCGTGCACCAGCGAACCGCCGATGGTGCCGCGGTGGCGGACCTGCGGATCGCCGATGGTGCCCGCCGCGTGGGCCAGCAGCGGCACCTCGCGCTTGAGCAGATCCGAGTGCTCCACGTCGTGGTGCCTGGTCAGGGCACCGATGCGGATCTGCGAACCCTCCTCGCGGACGTAGGACAGGTCGCGCAGGCCGCCGACGTCGATGACGACCTCCGGTACCGCCAGCCGCAGCTTCATCAGCGGCAGCAGCGAATGCCCGCCCGCCAGCAGCTTCGCGTCGTCACCGTGCTCGGCGAGCAGGCTCAGCGCCTCGTCGACCGTGCCGGCGCGCTTGTAGGTGAAGGCGGCAGGGATCATTCCGCGGCCCCCTGCTTCTCCTTGGCCGCCTCGAGCACGGCTTGGACGATGTTGTGGTACCCGGTGCAGCGGCAGAGGTTGCCCTCCAGCCCGGACCGGACGTCGGACTCGGACGGGTTCGGGTTCTCCTCCACCAGGGACACCGACGCCATCACCATGCCCGGCGTGCAGTAACCGCACTGCAGACCGTGGTTCTTCTGGAAGGCGCGCTGCATCGGGTGCAGCTGCTCGCCTTCCGCCAGGCCCTCGATGGTGGTCACGTCGTGGCCCTCGGCCTGCGCCGCGAGCACCGTGCAGGACTTCACCGACTCACCGTCGAGCAGCACCGTGCACGCACCGCACGACGTGGTGTCGCACCCGATGTTGGTGCCAGTCAGCTCGCAGTCGTCGCGCAGGTACTGGACGAGCAGGGCGCGGTCCTCGACCTCGTGGCTCCGCTGCTCGCCGTTGACGTTGATCGAAACTTGCACGAAGGAAACTCCTCAACGCTTCGCAGGTGTACTACCTGAACAACATCAGCGGGATTTCTATGCCTGGTTGATGGCCTGCCACACCCGTTCGGGGGTGGTGGGCATGTCGATGTGCCGGACGCCGAGGTGAGCGAGCGCGTCGACCACCGCGTTCTGCACCGCCGGAGTGGCCCCGATGGTCCCGGCCTCGCCGATCCCCTTGGCGCCCAACGGGTTCAACGTCGTGGGCGTCTCCATCGTCAGCAGCTCGAAGCTCGGCAGCTCGGCCGCGGTGATGATCGCGTAGTCGGCGAAGCTGGCGTTCTGCGGGTTTCCGTCGGCGTCGTAGGAAACCTCCTCCAGCAGGGCCTGCGCCGCGCCCTGCGCGATGCCGCCGTGCCGCTGCCCTTCGGTGAGCACCGGGTTCACGATCACACCCGCGTCATCGACGGTGATGTGCCGCAGGTAATCGACCTTGCCGGTCTCGACGTCGACCTCGACCACCGCGAGGTGGCTGCCGAACGGGAACGTCGGCCGGTCCTCCACGAAGTGCACGTCGGCGGCCAGCCCGTCGTCGGCCTTCTGCGCCAGCTCCGCCCACGAGACCGTGACGCTCGGAGTGCCGCGAACCTGCCACGTTCCGTCGGTGAGCTCCAGGTCCGCCTCGTCGATCTCGATCATCTCGGCGGCCAGCTTGCGGGCCTTCTCCTTGACGTCGACAGCCGCGCGGTGCACGGCCGTGCCGCCCAGCTGCAGCGAGCGGGACCCCATCGTCCCGACGCCCTTCGGGATCAGGTCGGTGTCACCGTGCACGACCTCGATCTTGTCCAGGTCGATGCCCAGCTGCTCGGACACCAGCATCGCGAACGACGTCCAGTGGCCCTGGCCGTGCGCGGAGCTGCCGGTAAGCACCAGAACGCTTCCGTCAGGCCGGATCTCGACGTGCCCGGTCTCGCCCTCGGTGTTGTTCGGCGCGGTGATCTCCACGTAGCTGGACAGTCCGATGCCCAGCTGCTTGGTGGCCCCGTCCGCGCGCCGCTTGGACTGCTCCTCGCGCAGCGAGGCGTAGTCGGCGGCTTCCAGTACCGAGTCGAGCCCCTTGATGTACTCGCCCGTGTCGTAGAGCATCCCGCCCGCCGTCTGGTACGGGAACTGCTCCGGCTTCACCAGGTTCGCGCGGCGCACATCGGCCGGGTCGGCGCCGATCTCGGCGGCGAACAGGTCGATGGCGCGCTCGATCGCGGCGGTGGCCTCCGGGCGGCCCGCGCCCCGGTAGGCGCCGATCGGCGTGGTGTTGGTGACCACCGTCCGGCCCTGCGACTCGACCTTCGGGATGTCGTAGACGCCGCTGGCCATCATCCGCGTGAACACCGGCAGGAACGCGCCCATCCGCGGGTAGGCACCCACGTCCTGCACGATGTCCAACCGGTAGGCCAGGACCGTTCCGTCCCGCCTGCCGCCGATGGTGACCACGTGCCGCTGCGCGCGACCGTGGGTCATCGCGACCAGGTTCTCGCTGCGGGTCTCGACCCACTTGACGGGCTTGCCGACCTGCTTGGACAGCAACGACAGCAGCGCGGCCTCCTGCTCGGAGCCGATCTTGGCGCCGAATCCGCCACCGACGTCCGGCGTGATCACCCGCAGCTTGTCCTGCGGCAGGCCGAGGTTGGCCATCAGCTCGTCGCGGCAGGACTGCGCGTTCTGGTTGGACAGCCAGAAGGTGACCTTCTCGCCCTCCCAGGCGCAGGCCGCCGATCGGCCTTCCAGCGAGGCCGCGGCCACGCGCTGGTTGAGGATCTGCTCGCTGACCACGACCTCGCAGTCGTCGAAGAGCGAGTCGTCGGGCTCACCGGCGGCACCGATGATGTTGGTGCCCGCCTCGGGGAAGACCAGCTTCTCGCCGGTCAGCGCCTCGTCGAAGTCGATCACCGCGTCCAGCGGCTCGTAGTCGATGGAGACCATCTCCGCCGCGTCCTGGGCCTGGCCGAGGGTTTCGGCCACGACCGCCACGACCGGTTCACCGGCGTAGCGGACCACGCCCTTGGCCAGGTGCGGCCGGTCCAGTCCGGGCGGAGTCGGGCCGGAGAGGCTTCCGCCCGACGCGTAGGGCGGGAGGTCGACGTCATCAGCGGTGAAAACCCCGTGCACGCCCGGAGCGGACTTGGCTTCGTCGACGTCCACTTCGGTGATGGTGGCGCTCGCCAGCGGGCTGCGGACGAACAGGACGTGCAGCGCCCCTTGCAGGGCGGGCTCGCGCAGGTCGTCCACGTAGGTGCCGCCGACTGTGAGAAGGCGCGGGTCTTCGACACGTTGGACCCGGGTGCCGAGAATGCTCAAAGCTGCCTCGCAGTCAACAGGATCAAAAATAGTTCGGGAACTGCCCCAGAGTCTTGTGCTCCGGACTGTGACCCACAAGACTTGAGGCTCGGAGAAGTCGGCGTGTCGAGGATTCTGCGGGGCGGAAGGATCAACGCGGTGATCGGCTGATCGGGTGAACCCGTACTCTGACAACGTTGAATGTCACAGTACGGCCTGACATCGTCGTAGGTTTTGGTGTTCGATCACGGAATGACCTCGCTCATCCAGCAGTCGCCGGGCGCTGCACCGGCGGATGGCGCGGCCCTCAGCCAGATCCTCATCGCCACCGGTAGTGCCGCACTGCTGGCCGCACTGCTGATCGCCCTCGGCTACGGCCACCGCACCGGGAAGATCACGGTGCTGGCCCGCCTCGCCGAACGCTCCGAGCACTCGTGGCTCTTCCGCGGACTTCCCGGCTGGTCCGCGTTCCCGCTTCGGCTCGCCCTGCTCTCGCAGCTGGTGCTGCTGCTGGGGATCTACTGGGACATCGCGCTGCGCATCACGCGGGGACGCGGCGAGGGGCCGCTGTCGAACATGGCGCACTACCCGATCCTGTTCGGGATCTTCGGGCTCTGCACAGCGGGCACGCTGGCGATGGTGCTGCCGGTCGGTGAGCACCCGGGCCGCGCCGCGCTGCGCATCACCCGGTGCTGGGAAGCGCCCACCAGCGGACTCCTGCTGGGACTCGCCGGATTCTTCTCCCTGCTGGGATTCCCGCTCGACGCGGTGTGGCAACGGCTCTTCGGGCAGGACGTCACCTTGTGGGGTCCCGCGCGGTTGATGGTCATCGGAGGAGCGTCGCTGTCGCTGGTGGCGATGGCTCTGCTGGAACGCGAGGGCCGCTTCGTGCGCACCGGCCGCGCCGAGACCATGCGCGCGCTCTACGTGCGGCGCGGCCTGCTCTGCGGAGCGCTGCTGGTCGGGCTGTCGCTGTTCCAGGCCGAGTGGGACTTCGGGGTCCCGCAGTTCCGCATGGTCTTCCAACCGCTGCTGATCGCCATCGCCGCCGGCTGCGCGCTCGTCGCCGCGCGGCTGTGGGTGGGGCCCGGCGGCCCGATGCTCGCCGTGGCCCTGTTCGTGCTCACCCGCGGCGTGCTCACGCTCCTCGTCGGACCGGTGCTGGGCGGGCTGAGCTCGGCGATCCCGCTGTACGTGGTCGAAGCGCTGTGCGTGGAGATCGCGGCCGTCGCGCTCGCTCGACGACCGCTGGCGCTGGGCGTGTTCTCCGGGATGCTGATCGGAACCATCGGCTACACCAGCGAATACGTGTGGACGGCCGCCGCCTACCGGCTGCCGTGGTCGCCCGACATGCTGCCCGAAGGCGTGGCGATGTCGCTGGTCGGCGGCGTCTGCGGCGGTCTCATCGGAGCGTTGCTGGTGCGGGCGCTGCGCGGGGAGCTGCCGACCGCGCGGGTGCGCAACGCCCTGTTCGCGGTGGCGGTCGCCGGGATCGCGGCCGCGGTGGTCAACGGGCTGGTGGGGACGTCCCCGGAGGGCGTGCGCGCCAGCGTGGCGGTCGACGAGGCGACGAAGCAGGCGACCGTGCGCATCGAGCCCGTGACGATGGCCCAGCACCCGACCTGGCTCACCGTCACCGGCTGGCACGGGCACGCGCTGCACGTCGACCGGCTGACCGAGATCGCTCCCGGCGTCTACCGCACCAACCAGGCGATGCCGGTGACCGGGCCGTGGAAGACGATCATCCGGCTGCACACCGGCCGGGCCATCCTCGCGACCCCGGTGTACTTCCCGGCCAACGCGACCCGCAACCAGCCGGGCGTGTCCGCGCCCGCGGAGTTCACCCGCGAAGCGCTGCCCGAGTACCAGCTGCTGCGCCGGGAAGCCGCCCCCAGCGTCCCGGGCTGGCTCTGGCCCGCCGCGTCGTCGGTGGTGTCAGCGCTGTCGCTGGCCTACGTCTTCGCACTGGGCTGGGGAGCGCAGCGCATCGGCCGAGCCATCTCAGGTCCACCCTGCAGCAACTCCCACACCACCCCGGCCCACCTCACCCCAGACCCCCGATAACCCTGGGA
Source organism: Saccharopolyspora tripterygii (assembly GCF_054778355.1). Classification (NCBI taxonomy): domain Bacteria; kingdom Bacillati; phylum Actinomycetota; class Actinomycetes; order Pseudonocardiales; family Pseudonocardiaceae; genus Saccharopolyspora; species Saccharopolyspora tripterygii. Next base: position 29,726 of record NZ_BAAGZP010000005.1, read on the forward strand.
AGCGCGTGACCTCGCCCGATCCCAGTTTTAGGGGTCGTTGCAGAATCACCTTGCTTGGCGGTGCGGGTAGCGGAACCTCACACGCCGTCTGGACTCCGTGCGCCACTCCTGATGTATGCCAATACACGGCGTCGCGGCGTACTCGCCAGACGACGTGTGAGAACCCGCGGCGGTGCCAGCTGAGTCCCACACCTGAAACAGCGGCTCCGCCGCATTCTGAAACGACTCCTTAGTCCAAACCGAGGGGTCTTCGTGCCCGATTTGTCCGCTCAGTTCGGGCTAAAACTGGGATTTGCCCGGAAGTTGGGACGTGACTTCGCGTGCTCGCCGGTGTTGTGCTCGACCGGGTTGTGCTGGGCGGTGTTGGGCCGGGTTGGGTGGAGTTGGGCTGGGTCGGGTTGGGTTGGGTTGGGAGTGGTGGTTGTGGGGGTGGGCTCTGGGGCTCGTTCGGGGGACGGGTGGGTGATCGTTGGAGTGTGGTACTTGTCACATTCGGCGTTGGCGGGCAGAGTCTAGGCCGAGGTCCCACCACCTAGGCGCGAGAGGTGTTCGCCGATGGCCCCCACGACGACCGAACTGGCCGAGTTCCAGAGGGCGCTGACGCAGCTGCGGGCAAGCGCAGGCGCGCTGCGGCAGCGGTACGGCGATGCCGCAGTGGTCCGCCGCATCGACAACGACCTCGAAAGACTCGACATCGACACCGCCGAGCTCGCGTCCGCCGTGCCCGTCCCGCGGCGCAGCGATGACGCCCGCGACGACGTGGTGATCGTGCCGGACACCCCCTACGACCCGTCGCTGTGGCGCGACGCCGACGACGAGGGACTCGGCGGGCACTCGCGGTACTGACCCCGGGCGAGCAGGTTCCGCCCGGCGGACCCGTGCAGGGCGCGCGGCGCGGCGAGCAGATTGCGCCGGTCGGGGGACTACCGAGCGTGCTGTGATCTGATCCACAATGATCGGCCTCATGGTGAGCACGTCGGACGACTCACGACAACGAGGTCAAAGAATGTCCGCACCCGCTAGCGCCAGCGGCCGCGCTCGCATCGGTGCGCGCACCTTGCGCACCGATCGCTGGTGGCTCCCGCCCCTGGTGACCTTCCTCGGCCTGCTGGCCTTCGTGGTCTACGGCCTGATCCGCACCTTCATGAACCAGTGGTACTGGGTGCCGGAGCACAACTACCTGGCACCGTTCTTCTCGCCCTGCCTGTCGGCGGCCTGCGTGCCGGGCTCCAGCCACTTCGGGCAACCGTTCCCGGACCTGGGCTGGCTGATCCCGCCGCCGATCTTCGTGCTGCCGTTCGTGCTCGGCTTCCGGCTGACCTGCTACTACTACCGCAAGGCCTACTACCGGTCGTTCTGGGCGTCGCCGCCGGCCTGCGCGGTCGCCGAACCGCACCGCCGCTACACCGGCGAGACGCGGTTCCCGCTGATCATGCAGAACGTGCACCGCTACTTCTTCTACGCGGCGCTGCTGGTCGCGTCGGTGCTGACCTACGACACGGTCATCGCCTTCAAGGGCACCGACGGCGGTGTCGGCGTCGGGCTCGGAACGCTGCTGATGCTGATCAACGTGGCGCTGCTGTGGTCCTACACGCTGTCCTGCCACTCCTGCCGCCACCTCATCGGCGGGCGCCTCAACCACTTCTCCAAGCACCCGGTGCGCTACTGGCTCTGGACCAAGATCACCTGGTTGAACGGCAAGCACATGCTGCTGGCCTGGTCGTCGCTGGTGTCGGTGGCGCTGGTCGACCTGTACGTGATGCTCGTGGCGAGCGGCGCCTTCGCCGACCCCCGGCTCTTCAACTAGCAGCGCCGCAGCCCTCGCGCACGGCCCGGGCTGCGATGCGCCCGGAAATCCCCTGGTGAACATCAGCGGCTGCAGCCGCTTCCCAGCGAACTCACAAAGGACTCGAAGTGGAGATCGAACGGCACGAGTACGACGTGGTCGTCATCGGCGCCGGTGGCGCGGGTCTGCGCGCGGCGATCGAGGCGCGATCAGCGGGACTGCGCACAGCGGTGGTGTGCAAGTCCTTGTTCGGCAAGGCCCACACCGTGATGGCCGAGGGCGGCATCGCCGCCTCGATGGGCAACGTCAACTCCCGCGACGACTGGCAGGTGCACTTCCGGGACACGATGCGCGGCGGGAAGTTCCTCAACAACTGGCGGATGGCAGAGCTGCACGCTCGCGAGGCCCCGCAGCGGGTGTGGGAGCTGGAGACCTACGGCGCGCTGTTCGACCGCACCGCGGACGGCAGGATCAGCCAGCGCAACTTCGGCGGTCACGAGTACCCGAGGCTCGCGCACGTCGGCGACCGGACCGGCCTGGAGCTGATCCGCACGCTGCAGCAGAAGATCGTCTCGCTCCAGCAGGAGGACCACGCCGAGGTCGGCGACTACGAGGCGCGCATCAAGGTCTTCCAGGAGTGCACGGTCACCGAACTGCTCAAGGACGGCCCCGCGGTGTCCGGTGCTTTCGCGTACTGGCGGGAGTCCGGCAGGTACGTGCTCTTCGACGCCCCGGCGGTCATCCTCGCCACCGGCGGCATCGGGAAGTCGTTCAAGGTCACCTCGAACTCCTGGGAGTACACCGGCGACGGGCACGCGCTGGCCCTGCGCGCCGGGGCGACGCTGATCAACATGGAGTTCGTGCAGTTCCACCCGACCGGCATGGTGTGGCCGCCGAGCGTGAAGGGGATCCTGGTCACCGAATCGGTGCGCGGTGACGGCGGAGTGCTGCGCAACTCCGAGGGCCGCCGGTTCATGTTCGACTACATCCCCGAGGTGTTCAAGGACAACTACGCCGACAGCGAGGCCGAGGCGGATCGCTGGTACGACGACCCGGACAACAACCGCAGGCCGCCGGAGCTGCTGCCGCGGGACGAGGTCGCGCGAGCCATCAACAACGAGGTCAAGGAAGGCCGGGGTTCCCCGCACGGCGGCGTCTTCCTCGACGTGGCCACGCGCCTGCCCGCCGAGACCATCACCAAGCGTTTGCCGTCGATGCACCACCAGTTCAAGGAACTGGCCGATGTGGACATCACCACCGAGGCGATGGAGGTCGGCCCGACCTGCCACTACGTGATGGGCGGGGTCGAGGTCGAGCCCGACACCGCCGCCTCCCGCGTACCCGGCCTGTTCGCCGCGGGTGAGGTCGCGGGCGGCATGCACGGTTCGAACCGGTTGGGCGGCAACTCGTTGTCGGACCTGCTGGTGTTCGGCCGTCGGGCGGGCACCGGCGCGGCCGGCTACGTGCAGGGCCTCGCGGACCGCCCGAGGATCGCACCGTCCGATGTGGACGCTGCGGCGGAGCGCGCCGCCGACCCGTTCAACCCGGCCGAGGGCAAGAGCGAGAACCCCTACGCGCTGCACTCGGAGCTCCAGCAGTCGATGAACGACCTGGTGGGCATCATCCGGCGGGACGAGGAGATGCGCGAAGCGCTGGGCCGGCTGCGGGGCCTGGTGGAGCGAGCCGAGCACCTCGAGGTGGAGGGCAACCGGCAGTTCAACCCCGGCTGGCACCTGGCCATCGACCTGCGCAACATGCTGCTGGTCAGCGAATGCGTCGCCCGCGCAGCGCTGCTGCGCACCGAGAGCCGCGGCGGGCACACCCGCGACGACCACCCGTCGATGGACGCGCAGTGGCGCCGGAAGCTCCTGGTTTGCGAGCAGTCCGGCTCGGGGATCGAGATCACCGAGGAACCGCAGGTTCCGATGCGCCACGAGCTGCTGGAGCTGTTCAAGCTGGAGGAGCTGCGCAAGTACTACACCGACGAAGAGCTGGCGGACGTCCAGGTTGAGGAGCTGTGATGGGGTACCAGGCGCACTTCCGGGTGTGGCGCGGCACGGATGACGGCGAGCTGCGGGACTTCACCGTCGAGGTCAACGAGGGCGAGGTCGTCCTCGACATCATCCACCGGCTGCAGGCCACCCAGGCTCCGGACATGGCCGTCCGCTGGAACTGCAAGGCGGGCAAGTGCGGCTCGTGCTCGGCGGAGATCAACGGCCGCCCCCGGCTGATGTGCATGACCCGGATGTCCACCTTCACCGAGGACGAGACCATCACGGTCACGCCGATGCGCGCGTTCCCGCTGATCAAGGACCTGGTGACGGACGTGTCGTACAACTACGTCAAGGCCCGCGAGGTCCCGGCCTTCACGCCGCCCGCGGATCTGGAGCCCGGCGAGTACCGGATGCAGCAGGTCGACGTGGAGCGCTCCCAGGAGTTCCGCAAGTGCATCGAGTGCTTCCTGTGCCAGGACACCTGCCACGTCATCCGCGACCACGAGGAGAACAAGGAGGCCTTCTCCGGCCCCCGGTTCCTGATGCGGGTCGCCGAGCTGGAGATGCACCCGCTCGACGAGGCCGAGGACCGGCCCGACAAGGCGAGGGGCGACCACGGGCTGGGCATGTGCAACATCACGAAGTGCTGCAGCGAGGTCTGCCCGGAGAACATCCACATCACCGACAACGCCCTCATCCCGTTGAAGGAGCGAGTGGCGGATCACCGATACGACCCGATCCTGCGCCTGTTCCGGAAGAAGAAGGACTAGGAACTGCTCGCGTGCGAGCGGAATCTCGCACCTGAGGCGCCGACTCCGCCGCATTCCTCACCGCGGACACGACGGCCCACCGACTTTTTTCGGTGGGCCGTCGTCTTTTCGTGGGAGGCAGCCGCACGGGGCTGTTCGGGTGCGTGTAGTTTCAACCATGCGCCGAGCGGGATGCGTCCCATTCGACACCGCGCGGTGGGAAGCGATTCACTCGCGAGTTCCCCGTTATTCACGGTACTCATCATCGCGTTCACCCGCGGTTACACACAATTCACGAACCTCCGCGCGCTGGCAATTGTGTGAATTATCTGACAGCGAGCGCCCAGAAGTCGCTTTCCGCGCGAATATTCGCTGGCCGCAGCGGATTGACTTCGTCCGGTTCATCCATTGTGGACGGCTGTGACGGCATGGCGTGTTCTCGTCATAGCTGTCGTTCGGCCCGCTTCTCCGGTTACGTTTCAGTGCGAACGGAGTCGATTCAGATGGACATCAACCGACCAGTCGCGGGGCTCGCTCCGTGGACGTCCGGACGGCCGATGGGAACCGTACCCCGACGAGGGCCCATCGATACGCCGAATGGCCTTTCACGACGCGAAACCCCGCCCTGCCGCCGAATCGGCGACAGGGGACTGGCGGCCGGACGTCGCGAAACCCCGAGGCGGCGTCCGGCCGCCGCCGGCTGATGCAGACCCCAGAAAACTTCGGTCAACGCCGACCGCTGGAAATGACAATTCCCAACGGTTTTCAGGTATTCGGGAGATCCGAGGAGGATTCACCGCGTGCCTTGAGTTCTGGCGCTGGCTGCCAGAGGAAGTGCGGCGGACGTGCAGCAGATTCTCGTGGCTTTCGACGGATTCGTTCCGGTGGTGACGACACTGCTCCTGATCGCGGGCGCCGTCGGATGCGGATCAGCCTTGTTCCGAGGCTATTCGACCGAGCCGTTCGTGATGCGGGAGCCGATGATCGACGGGGCCCTGGCCTATTCGGTCCTCGTCGTGGGCTACCTGGTCTTCACGCCCCAGGTGCCGACGCTCGAGCCGTTCCGGCCCGACATCGGCAATGACGTCACGGAGGCGCTCACAGCGGCTCCGGGCGACTCGCAGCCGTGGCTGCAGCTCGTGGGCAACCTCGTGCTGCTGCTGCCGCTGAGCGTGCTGGTGCCGCAACGGCTCCCGTGGTTCGACAACGTCGCCAAGATCGCGCTCGGCGGCCTGCTGTGCTCTGCGACGATCGAGGCGATTCAGTTCATCGCGATCAGCGGGCGCGTCTGCTCCGCCGACGACGTGGTCTGCAACTCCGTCGGCGCCACCCTCGGCGGGATGCTCGTGCGGCTGCCGTTCTGGATCAGCCCCACCAGTCGCCCGCAGCACCGGACCACGGGGCAGAGCGACCCGACGGTCTGGCTGCTCATCGCCCGGATCGAGCACGAGCGCCAGTGCTACAAGGCCGCGGCGTGGAGCCGGCAGAGCCTGCCGCGGCGTCGCCCGTCCCTGCCCCAGCAGCCGGTGCTCACCAAGCGCCCGGCGCTGGCGGGGCAGGAAGTCTTCCGCCAGCCGCCCGGGCTGGTCGGCGGTCCCGCGCCGCGCGCTCTGGTGGGTCAGCAGCGCACCCGCTGAAGACCCCGGTGGTCGGGAGCACTCCCGTCGCGATCCCGACCACCGGCCCTCCGCGCTGCGGCGCTTCTACGAGTTCAGCTTCTCGTTCCGCGCGCTCATGGAGCGCCCGAGCTCGCGGGTCTCGGCCTCCAGCTGCGGGATGAGCCGGATCAGCTGCCGCCGCATGACCAGTTCCACCAGCGCCGAACCCGGCACGTTGCGCAGCCAGTGCATCAGCATGACGGCGCGCGGGACGTAGACGCGGCGCTTGCGGCGCTCGATGGCGTTGGCGAAGGCCGTGGCGCACCGCTGCGGCGTCGTGATGGCGCGCATCGGCCAAGGCAGGCGCTTGCGCATCTCGGTGAAGGTCTTCAGGTCGCCGGCCACCTCGCGCACCAGGTCGGTGTCGATCCACGACGGGTGCGCCGAGCCGACCGACACACCCAGGTGCAGGACCTCCATGCGCAGCGCGGATGCGAGCGCTTCGCTGCCCGCCTTGCTCGCGGTGTAGGCGGCCATGCCGCCGATCGGGGCGAACGCCGACAACGAGGAGACGACCAGCAGGTAGCCCTTGCTCGCGGCCAGCTCCGGCATCACCGCGCGCGCGGTGTGGAACACGCCGTTGACGTTGACGTCGACGGTCTTGAGGAAGCCGCGGGGGTCGCCCTCCCGGACCGTGCCCAGCGGAGCGATGCCCGCGTTGGCGATGGCGGCGTCGATGCGCCCGAACTTCGCGGTCGCGGCGTCGACGGCGACCTGCAGCGAGTCGGGGTCGGTGACGTCGGCCTGGGCCCAGAAGTGGCCCTCGCCGAGCTCGGCGGCGACGGCGGCCAGCTCGTCGGGTTCCAGGCCCACGAGGGCGAGCTTGGCGCCGCGTCGTGCCAGCTCGCGTGCGGTTTCGGCGCCGATGCCACGGGCGGCACCGGTGATCAGGACGACCTTGCCGGACACGTTCGCCATCTGCTCTCCCTCGAGTCGACCGCTAGCTACTCCGCAGTAGCTTACTCGCGGTAGCTTACGCCGAGTAGGTTTCGAGGTGAAGAGCGAAAAAGGCACCCGCGACGAATCGCGGGTGCCTCTCGTGGGAGCTCCGAGGATCAGGCGGCGGCGTTGAGCTTCGCCGTGATCTCCTGCTGCTCGGTGGTCAGCTCGGTCGCCAGCTCCTTGAGCGCGGCGTCGTTCTGGGCCGAGGAAGCCAGCGTGGCCGCCTCGTTGACCAGCGCCAGCACCTGCTGCTTCCACTGGGCGTCGAACGCCGATCCGCTCAGCGCCGACAGCGACGCGTCCGCCGACTCGGCGTGCGCGGCACCGCCCGCGTGCTGCTGGAGTTCGGTGACCTGCTCCGCCGCGGACTGCTGGAGCTCCGCCGCGACCGACTTGGCCTGCGGGCTCGTGGCCTTGGTGGCGCCCAGCTCGGCCAGCGCCAGGACCTGCTGGCGGTTGCTCAGCAGCTGGGCGGCCGGACCGCTCGCGCCGTGCTCGCCCGTCGAGGCCTGCCCGGCCATCTTCGGCGCGTCCGCGGGCGGGGTGCCCGGGGCCGGCGGCTGGTCGCTGTCGTACTCGGCCGGTGTGCAGCCCGCGAGTGCGATACCGCCGACCAGCACAGCGCCGATGATCGTGCTCTTCCGCACGTGCTTCCCCTCCAGGATCTGGTGGACGTCGTCCCAGGGCTGCCCGGTGCGAACGCAGGTGGGCTGCCGGACCTGTTGCCACGTAGGTTATCTGTCCGCCTCGCGCCCGGTGCGCCCGACGTCCACGCGCGCCGCCGCAGATCGCTGTGTGTCTGATGGCTCTCACCCGGCGTGACGATCGAGGCCCCGATGAATAGGGTGGCTACGGCCCGGCCGAACTCCGGCCGGAGCCCAGGACTAGTATCCGCAGTCGGCGGCATTGCGACCGGCTCCCGCGCAGGGGTTCCTGCCGGGCATCGCATGCGGTCACCGGCCCAACCCGGGCCGGGGCGGATCCGTCCGGGTCCGAGCAGGCTTCAAAGGGAGTGCAGGAGGCACCGTGACGGCCGTCGCGCCACAGCCGATCGCCACGCGCCCCTATCCGGTGCGCAAAACGGTTAAGGGGTCGTTCCTGGCGCGGATGTTCCGCACCACGGACCACAAGCAGATCGGCATCCTCTACCTGGTCACCTCGATCGCGTTCTTCTTGGTCGGCGGCCTCATGGCGATGCTGATCCGCGGCGAGCTGGCCGTTCCGGGACTTCAGTTCCTGTCGCAGGAGCAGTACAACCAGCTGTTCACCATGCACGGCACGATCATGCTGCTGCTGTACGCGACGCCGATCCTGTTCGGCTTCGCCAACTACATCCTTCCGCTGCAGATCGGTTCGCCCGACGTCGCGTTCCCGCGGTTGAACGCGTTCGGGTACTGGCTCTACCTGTTCGGCGGCCTCATGGTCGTCAGCGGCTTCCTGCTGCCGGGTGGCGCCGCCGACTTCGGCTGGTTCGCCTACACCCCGCTGTCGGACGCCCTGCACTCGCCGGGCCACGGCGCGGACATGTGGATCGCCGGTCTGGCCGTCTCCGGTCTGGGCACGATCCTCGGTGCGGTCAACATGCTGACCACCGTGGTCTGCCTGCGCGCGCCCGGCATGACGATGTTCCGGATGCCGATCTTCACCTGGAACATCATGGTCACCAGCGTGCTGATCCTGATGGCGTTCCCGATCCTGACCGCCGCGCTGCTCGGCCTGATGGCCGACCGCCAGCTGGGCGCCCACGTCTTCGACCCGGCCAACGGCGGCGTCATCCTGTGGCAGCACCTGTTCTGGTTCTTCGGGCACCCCGAGGTCTACATCGTCGCGCTGCCGTTCTTCGGCATCGTCTCCGAGATCTTCCCGGTGTTCAGCCGCAAGCCGCTGTTCGGCTACTCGGGCCTGGTCTACGCGACCCTGGGCATCGCCGCGCTGTCGGTCGTCGTGTGGGCGCACCACATGTACGCCACCGGCGCCGTGCTGCTGCCGTTCTTCGCGTTCACCACGTTCCTGATCGCGATCCCGACCGGTGTGAAGTTCTTCAACTGGATCGGCACCATGTGGAAGGGGCAGCTGACCTTCGAGACGCCGATGATCTTCAGCGTCGGCTTCCTGGTCACGTTCCTCTTCGGTGGTCTCACCGGCGTCCTGCTGGCCATGCCGCCGATCGACTTCCACGTGTCGGACACCTACTTCGTGGTCGCCCACTTCCACTACGTGCTCTACGGCACGATCGTGTTCGCCACCTTCGCCGGCATCTACTTCTGGTTCCCGAAGATGACGGGCCGGATGCTGGACGAGCGGCTGGGCAAGCTGCACTTCTGGCTGACCTTCATCGGCTTCCACGGCACGTTCCTCGTCCAGCACTGGCTGGGCAACGAGGGCATGCCGCGCCGGTACGCCGACTACCTGGAGTCCGACGGCTTCACCGCGCTGAACGCCATCTCCACGATCGGCGCGTTCATCCTGGGCGCATCGATGCTCCCGTTCCTCTACAACATCTTCAAGAGCTACCGCTACGGCGAGGTCGCCGAGGTCGACGACCCGTGGGGCTACGGCAACTCGCTGGAGTGGGCCACGTCCTGCCCGCCGCCGCGGCACAACTTCAAGGAGCTGCCGCGGATCCGCTCCGAGCGGCCCGCGTTCGAGCTGCACTACCCGCACATCTCCGAGCGGATGCGGCTGGAAGCGCACCTGTCCCTGACCGGCAAGACCTTGGCTCACAAGCACGAGGAGGGCTCCGGCGGTACCGCCACCCTGACTCAGCCCGCCAAGGACAAGGACACGTCGGATCGGGACGACACCACCGAGAAGTGACCTCGTCGATAGCCCCGAACGGCACGGTTGTGCCAGGGTAGGGACTAGCTCGACGGCGAGCCCCGGCAAGCCACACGGCTTGCCGGGGCTCGTTGCTGTTTTTGGTGTTGTCTCGGGGAGGTTCGCGTGGTGGTGCGGGTGTCAGAAATCCCCACAGGGGAAGGCACCGCGGTGCGGGCTGAGTCCCACACCTGAAGCAACGGGAAGCGCCACCTCCTCGAACGACCCACGTCCAGCTTTCTCGGTTAGAGAGGAACTTTCGCAGTCGTGAGCTCCCATGCGACCACCGTGTTGATCACTGTGACCGGCAAGGACAAGCCCGGTGTCACCTCCGTGCTGTTCGCCGCGCTCACCCGTTACGGCGTGGACATCGTCGACGTCGAGCAGGTGGTGATCCGCGGTCGTCTCGTGCTGGGCGTGCTGGTGTCCACCGAGATCGACCCGGAGACGCTGCAAGAAGCCGTGGAACAGGCGATGGCGACGGTCGGCATGACCGTCGACGTCGAGATCGGCGCCGAGGACATCGACGCCGCCAAGCTCGGTTCCACGCACGCCGTGGTCGTGCTGGGGCAGCCGGTGACCGCCCGCAACTTCAGCGACGTGTCCCGGGCGCTCGCCGAGATCGGCGTCAACATCGACTCCATCCGCCGCGTCGCCGACTACCCGGTGACCGGGCTGGAGCTGCAGGTCACGGCGCCGCACGCGGAGGACGACACCGAGCTCACCGAGGCGATGGCCGCCCTCGCCGCCAAGACCGGCGTCGACCTGGCCGTGGAGCGCACCGGGCTGTCCCGCCGCGCCAAGCGGCTCGTGGTCTTCGACGTCGACTCCACGCTGATCCAGGGCGAGGTCATCGAGATGCTGGCCCGCCGGGCCGGCTGCGAGGACCAGGTCCGCGAGGTCACCGAGCGCGCCATGCGCGGCGAGCTCGACTTCGGCGAGTCCTTACGGCAGCGGGTCGCCGTGCTGGAAGGACTGCCCGCGACCGTGCTCGACGAGGTCGCGGCCGAGCTGGAGCTCACCCCCGGCGCGCGGACCACCATCCGCACCCTGCGCAGGCTCGGGTTCCACACCGGCGTCGTCTCCGGCGGGTTCACGCAGATCATCGACCAGCTGGTGGACGAGCTGGGCCTGGACTTCAGCGCCGCCAACGAGCTGGAGATCGTCGACGGCAAGCTCACCGGACGCGTCATCGGCGAGATCGTCGACCGGCCCGGCAAGGCCAAGGCGCTGCGCAGCTTCGCCGAGTCCTTCGGAGTCCCCTCCGCGCAGTGCGTGGCCGTGGGCGACGGGGCCAACGACATCGACATGCTCTCCGCCGCAGGTCTCGGTGTGGCGTTCAACGCCAAGCCCGCCCTGCGCGAGGTCGCCGACACCGCGCTGTCCTACCCGTTCCTGGACACGGTGCTGTTCGTGATGGGCGTCACGCGCGCCGAGATCGAATCCGCAGATGCCGAGGACGGCGTGCTGCGACGGGTACCACTCGAGCAGTGATTCCGGAACACCCACGACGTGACGGGAGTTGAGCTGGTCGTGCTGCCGCTCTCCGTGCTCGACCCGCTCCTCTCCCGCTACGCGCAGTGGCTCGCGCTGACCGGTGAGGCCACCGCCGACACCTCGGACGAAGACCCCGAGCAGGTCGTGCTGATGCCGATGGTGCTGCGCATCGAGCGCCGCGAACCCCCGGCGCGCACGGCGCTGCTGGAAGCCGCCGCCGCGGCCGCGCTCGCGGTCTGCCTCGACGAGCGCTGCGCGCCCGGTGAGGAGTGGCACGAGGCCATGCACGGCTGGATCTCCGGCCGCATCCGCAAGGTCACCCGCCGCGCCCGAGGTTCCCACTGGGAAGCGGTGCAGGCGCTGCCCGGCATCACCGTCGAGGTCGACGGCGCGGAGGCCCGGGCGCTGCTGCCGATGCGGGTCGCCGACATGCCCAAGGAGCTCAGCCGCCTGCAGATCTCCGGCAGCGAGCTCGAACCCGACGAGCCCGGGCCGGTCCCGGACGGCGTGCCGGTCCTGTGGCTCAACCCCGACGCCGGGATGAGCGCGGGCAAGTCCGCGGCTCAGGTCGGCCACGCCACGATGATCCTCGCGGCCCAGCTCCACGGCGAAGGCATGGATGCCGAGCTGGAGCGCTGGGCGGCCGAGGGCTACCCGTGCGCGGTCCGCCAGGCCGCACCGGAGACCTGGGCCCAGCTCCACCCCGGAGACGACCCGGAAACCGCCTGGCGCAAATCCCGGGTCGCCGTGGTCCGCGACGCGGGCTTCACCGAAGTCGACCCGGGCACCGTCACCGTCCTCGCCCAGTGGCCATCGGCGTGATCACCTGAGCGTGGTACCAAAATCGGCCACAGGTTTGGTACCATACTCGCATGGCACTCAACCTGCGGCTTCGTCCCGAGGCGGAGGAGGCATTGCGTGCTGAGGCGGAGCGGTCCGGTCGGTCTCAGCAGGAACTGCTCCGGGATGCGGTAGATCGCTATCTCGGACTGGGAACCTCCGAGCCGAAGCACGAGTGGGATCACCTGTTGAGTTCCGGAAAGGTCTTGCCTCCCAGGGGGAGCTACCGCAAGGTCGTTCCGATGATTGAACTTGCCCCGGGGCAGCGGTCGATCGACCTGCTCGATCGGGAGGACCGCTTCTAATTGCGCGTTTACCTCGACAGCAGCGCGGTGATCAAACGCGTCCTCCGCGAAGCGGAGTCGCAGGCTCTTGTTGATGAACTCGACGAGCTGCATCGCCAGGGGGCTTTGCTCGTGTCAACCACGTTGACGTGGACCGAGGTCGCTAGGGTTCTGCGAGTCGGTCAGGACGCGACGTATCGAGAAATCGCTGATGACCTCCGCAACGCGATGCTCGGAGTGGCCGAGCATCCGCTCGACCTTGAGATCATGAATCTCTCAAGGAGGGTCGACCCGAACCGGCTCCGTTCGTTGGACGCGATTCATCTCGCCGCTGCTGTGGCCGTCGACGCCGACCTGTTGATCACCTACGACGATCGTCTGGCGGCCGCCGCGTTGGCCAGCGGGATTCCAGTGGCCTCGCCGGCGTGACGAGATACGAGTCCTCTCGGGGCATTGTCAGACCCCGGCCGTAGGCGCAGGACTTCACGAGCGGGACTCGACATTCGCGCGAGATTCGAACCGGTGCCGCGCCTAGTCAGTCGTCGCCGATGCCTCTGGCTGCGAGGGCTTCGCCGAGGTCGTCGGCGTGGCGGAGGGTTCTCACCAGGAACGGGATCGCGAAGGCCGGGAGCGAGCGCTCCGCGCCTCGGGCGCGCTGGGCTTCCCGGACCTGGGCCGCGATCGTCGACAGGGCTGCGATCGCCTGGACCGTGAGCCCCACCAGCAGGCCGACCCGTTCCGGGCGGACGCCGAAGCGGCTGAGGGGCGTGAGCGCGCGTTCCACCGACGAGACCAGGTCGTCGACCCTGGTGACCAGGGTGAACAGGTTCGCGGCGGCGAGGGTGGCCAGCAGGCGGAGACTGATCGTTTCGGCGCGGGCGAGGTCGAGCATCCACCACTGCAAGGCGAAGACCACCGCCACCAGCGGGATCAGGAGCCGGCCGATCTGCCAGACGCGGCGCAGCGGAATCCCGGCGACCGCGTAGCCGAGGAAAGCGGCCAGCACGCAGCCCATCAGCGCGGCCGGGGCGCTCAGGACGAACGTCACCACCGCGAAGACGAGCAGCGCCAGCAGCTTCCAGCCGGCGCCGAGGCGGTGCAGCGGACTCGTCCCCGGTTCGTGGAGGCCCAGCGGGTTCACCCGATCAGCTCCCGGTAGAAGCCGACCGCCGCCTCCGGGACGTCGTCGGCCACGATCCGCCCCTGGTCGAGGACGATCACGCGGTCGAACCCGGCGAGCAGGTCGAGGTCGTGGGTGACCAGCACGACCTGCTGCTCCAGCCCGGCCAGGACCTCGGCGAAGTGCCGCTTGTTGCGCAGGTCCAGCAGGGTCGTGGGCTCATCGCAGACCAGCACGTCCGGTTCCAGCACCAGCATCGAGCACAGCGCCAGCAGCTGCTTCTGGCCACCGGAGAGCTGGTGCGCGGGGTGCTCGGCGTAGCCGTCCAGCCCGTGGCGGGCCAGCACCTCGGCCGCGCGCTGCTGCCGCTCCGCCTTGGACAAGCCCTGCCTGCGCAGCGAGAACGCGACGTCCTCGCCGGCGGTGGGCATCACGATCTGGCTGTCGGGGTGGGTGAAGACGAACCCGACGCGGCGCCGGACCTCGCGGCCCTTGCGGGCCACATCCAGGCCGTCGACCAGCACCCGGCCACGGCTCGGGCGCACCAGACCGTTGATCATCCTGGCCAGGGTGGACTTGCCGGAACCGTTGGCGCCGACGAACGCCACCCGCCGCTCGGCCAGCCGCAGATCCACGGCGTCCAGCACGGTCCGCTCGTCGTAGCTGTGCCCGACGCCTTCGAACTCGATCAACCCACTCGCTCCCACATCGTCGCCACGCCCAATCCGCCGCCGGAGGACAGCGCGGCCATGCCGATCCTCGGCCCGTCCTGGCGGACCATCCGGCTGAACAACCGGACCACCAGCACCGCCCCCGACGCGCCCCACGGGTGTCCGAGCGCGATCGCCCCGCCGTCCGGGCTCGCGAGATCATCATCGATGCCCGCCGCGTCCAGGCACGCGAGGGCCTGCCCGGCGAAGGCCTCGTTGAACTCGACGACCTCCGGTGCGTGCCGCTCGCACAGCGCCCGCATCGCCGGGACCGCGCCCAGGCCCAGCCGGTTCGGGTCCACGCCCGAGGTCCGCGCGCCCACCAGTCGCAGACCCGGCACGCCCAGTCTCGCGCGTTGCCGCTCGCTGGTGACCAGCACCGCCGCCGCGCCGTCGCTGATGCCGCAGGAGTTGGCCGCGGTCGCGGTGCCGTCGGGGGTGAAGGCCGGGCGGAACCGGGCGAGTCGCTGCGGCGTGAAGCCCCTGCGCGGGCGCTGGTCACCGGTCACCGAGCCGATCGGGACCAGCTCGGCGTCGAAGCGGCCCGCGTCCTGCGCGGCGACCGCGCGTGCGTGGCTGCGGGCGGCGAAGGAGTCCTGGCGGTCGCGGCCGACACCGGCCTCGGCGGCGACGAGGTCTGCGGCCGGTCCCATGTCCGGATCGCCGATGTCGGCGGGAGCGAACGGCGCTCGCCGGTAGAAGGTCGGTGGCTCGGTCGCGTTCCTCGGCCGCCACGCGCGCCACGGCGCCGTCGACGGGCTCTCCACGCCGCCTGCCAGGAAGAACTCGTCGTCGGAGACCATCGAGGCCGCCGTGGTGATCGCCGTGAGGCCGCTGGCGCACTGCCGGTCGACCGTCATGCCCGGGGTCGCTTCGCCCAGCCCGGCGCGCAGC
Source organism: Saccharopolyspora tripterygii (assembly GCF_054778355.1). Classification (NCBI taxonomy): domain Bacteria; kingdom Bacillati; phylum Actinomycetota; class Actinomycetes; order Pseudonocardiales; family Pseudonocardiaceae; genus Saccharopolyspora; species Saccharopolyspora tripterygii. The sequence continues at coordinate 45,017 of NZ_BAAGZP010000005.1, forward strand.
GCGGCCACGCGGGCGGGATTGCCACCGGGCCCGAGGACGTTGCCCAGCACCACGTCGTCGACGCGCTCGACCCCGGCGTCGTCGAGGACCGCGCGCAGCACCGGTGCCGCGAGCCGGTCGGCCTCCACGTCGCGGAGGAGACCGCCCGACTCGCCGATGGGGGAGCGGCGGGCCGCGATGATCACCGGGTTCACAGCTGCTCCCCGCTGCTCAGCCGCTCGGCGATCACCGCGCGTGCGGGCTTGCCGGACGCCGTGCGGGGAAGCGCGCCGACGATCAGCCAGCGACGCGGGAGCTCGGCGGGGTGCAGCTTCCGGCGGGCGTGCGCGCGCAGGTCGGCCAACCGCGCGTCGCCCTCGACGACCGCGGTGACGATCGATCCGAAGCGCGGATGACTGGTGGGGGCGACGACCACGTCCACCACGCCGTCGACCTCCCGGAGCACCGACTCCACGGCCTCGACCGGGACCAGCCGGGCACCGGTGTCGATCACCGCGCCCACGCGGCCCAGGATCTCCAGCGCGCCGTCGGGATGCTGAACGGCCTCGTCACCGGTCCAGGGGGTGGAGGCGGGGACGAGCTCGCCGCGTTCCAGGTAGCCGTCGAAGGCGAGGTCGGAGCGGACCAGCAGGCGCCCGTCGAGGACCGCGACGTCGACCACCGGCATCAGCCGCTCGTCGTGGCGGACCGCGATCAGCGAGTGCTCGGCCGAGCCGTAGTACTCGACCAGCCCGCAGCCCGGGAGAGCCTCCGCCAGGCGCTCCGCCAACGCGGGATCGGGCTTCGCGCCACCGCACACGACCAACCGCAGCGCGCACTGCGACCGCAGCAGCGGATCGTGCTCCAGCACGGCCAGAAGCGCCGACAGTTGGGCCGGGACCAGGTGGACCACGGTCGCGTCGCGGGTGGCCTCCGCGGCTGCCGACACCGACCAGCGGCCCAGCAGGTGCAGGTCGGCGCCACCGTGGAGGGCGTGCAGGGCGCCGAAGAGGAACAGCGACGAGCTCAGCGGCGCGGGGATCAGCACCCGGTCGCCGGGTTCCAGCGGCACGCCGAGCGCGGCGAAGCTGCGCAGCCACGAACCGCGCGAACGGGCCAGCACCTTCGGCCGTCCCGTGGTCCCCGACGTCGTGGGCAGGTAGAACCACGTCGACTCGTCGCCCACCGGAACCGCGGTGCCCAGGTCGGGACCGGGCGGCGCGTCCGCGTCGAGCAGGACGTCCGGGCGCGCGTCGTCCAGCACCCCGTCGAGATCGGGCCAGTCCGGATCGGTCAGCAGCGACGCGCACCCGGCCAGGTCGGCGCCGAGGAAGTGGATCAGCCGGGACGTCTCGTCCGATCCGGAGATCGCCACCCGCGCACCCGGCGGCACCCTGCGGGCGACCTCGTGCGCGGCCGACATCAGCTCAGGGCCGGTCAGGTCGCCGACGCGCGAGACGGGTTCGCGCCCGAGGATGGGCAGCACGTCGGTCAGCTCTCGACCGGCCGCCGCGCAGCACCCGTGAGCGCCTGCGGCACCGCTCGGTGCACGGCGACGGCCACCAGCGACACCGCGACCAGCTTCACCGCATCTCCCGGCAGGAACACCAGCGACTGCACCGCGGCCGACGGCAGATCGCCGATCATCAAGCCCCAGTACGGGATTCCGACGAGGTAGTCCGCGGCCACCCCCGCCAGGTTGGCCAGCAGCAGGACACCGAGACCCGGCTTCGCCGAGCGCTGCACGATCAGCCCGACGACCAGGGCCGAGAGGATCCAGCCGAGCAGGAAACCACCGCTGGGGCCCAGGAACGGCGCGATCCCGCCGCGCCCGCCCGACAGCAGCGGCAGGCCGATCGCCGTCAGCGCCACGAACAGCAGCACCGACGAGGTCCCGCGACGGGCACCGAGGATGCTGCCCGCCAGCAGCGGTCCGGCGTTCTGCAGCACCACCGGCACAGCGGCACCGGCGAGGTAGAAGCCGGGGAAGATCCCGAGCACCGCGATGAACGCGGCGAACACCACGGTGCGCGCCAGGTTCGCAGCCGGCGAGGACGGGCGTTCGGACACGGCGGTGCTCCCAAGTTCGAGGTCGGCGACCGATTGAACCTACCTGGGTTCGACCAGGCCGCTCAAACGACGAAGCGGAGCTCACACCGCGAGCTCACCCCGTGGTGAGCCGCTTCAGCGCCCCGCGCACCACATCTGGATCGTGCGTCGTCCAGAACGGCGGGAGCGATGCCCGCAGGAAGCCCCCGTAGCGGGCGGTGGCCAGCCGCGGATCCAGCACCGCGATCACGCCCCGGTCGTTCTGGGAGCGCAGCAGCCGCCCGGCGCCCTGCGCGAGCAGCAGCGCGGCGTGCGTGCCTGCGACCGTGAGGAAGCCGTTGCCGCCGTGCTCGGAGATCCGCTGCTGGCGAGCCGAGGCCAGCGGGTCGTCGGGCCGGGGGAACGGGATCCGGTCCATGATCACCAGCTGCAGCGAGTCGCCGGGGACGTCCACGCCCTGCCACAGCGACAGGGTCCCGAACAGCGAGGTCTCCGGATCTTCGGCGAAGCGGTTGACCAGCAACGCCGTGGTGTCGTCGCCCTGGCACAGCACCGGCGTGGACAGGCGCTTGCGCAGCTCCTCAGCCGCCTGATCGGCGGCCCGGCGGGAGGAGAACAGCCCCAGCGTGCGGCCGCCCGCGGCCTGCACCAGCTCGGTGATCTCGTCCAGCACCTGCGGCTGCAGCCCGTCGCGGCCGGGCGGTGGCAGGTGGCGGGCGACGTAGAGGATGCCGCTGCGCTGGTGCTCGAACGGCGAACCGACGTCCAGACCGCTCCACTTCAGCGTCCCGCCGTCCGACGGCGCCTCCTTCGCGGTGGCCATCCCGGCAGCGGGCTCGACCTGCTGCTGCGGGGGCAGGCCCCACTGGCGTGCCAGGGTGTCGAACGAGCCGCCCAGCGACAGCGTCGCCGAGGTCAGGACCGTCGTGCGCTGGCCGAAGAGGCGGTCGCGCAGCAGTCCGCCCACGCCGATCGGCGCCACCCGGACGGCCTTGGGTCGGTTCGGATCGCTGGCCACCCACACCACGTCGTGCTGCTTGGCGTCGTCGAAGGCCTCCAGCAGGCGGACCGCCGTGTCGTGCACGTCCTCGGTGAGCGCGTGCGCGAGCTTGCGGGCCGTGCTGCCCTCGACGTCCTCCTTGCGCTCCGGGCCCAGCGCCGAGATGCACGCCCACGCCGCGTCGCGGACCACGGTCACCGCGCCGGCGAGGGCCTCGGGGAGCTTCTCCAGGCGGCCGGGGGAGGAGTCCTCGAGGACCAGTTCCAGACCTTCGGCCGCTTCGTCGAGGCGGTCGGCGGTCTCCTCGTCGACCGCCCGGCCGCAGCGCCGCGCGGCCAGCTTCACCGCGCCCGGGGTGAGCTCGCCGGTGGCGGCGGAGGTGACCCGGTCCACCAGGTCGTGGGCCTCGTCGATCAGCACCACGTCGTGCTCGGGCAGCACCGGGCGGTCGTCGAGGGCGTCGATGGCCAGCAGCGCGTGGTTGGTGACCACGATGTCGGCTCGACCGGCCGTGCCGCGGGCGCGCTCGGCGAAGCAGTCGGTGCCGACCGGGCAGCGGTGCACGCCCAGGCATTCCTTCGCGGTGACCGACAGCTGCCGCCACGCCTGGTCGGTCACGCCCGGCACCAGCTCGTCGCGGTCGCCGGTCTCGGTCTCGGTCGCCCACTCCTGCACCCGCTGCACCTGGCGTTCCAGGGCGGAGGCGGCGAAGGCGTCGAACAGCGCGTCCTCGTCCGGTTCGGACGGCGCGTTGCCGTGGACGCGGTTCAGGCACAGGTAGTTGCGGCGGCCCTTGAGGATCGCGAACGTCGGCTTGCGGCCGAGGGTTTCGGCCAGCGCGTCCGACAGGCGCGGCAGGTCGCGGTCCACCAGCTGGCGCTGCAGGGCGATGGTCGCGGTCGACACGACGACGGTCGTGCCGTCGGCGACGGCGTGCCGGATCGCCGGGACCAGGTAGGCCAGCGACTTGCCGGTGCCCGTCCCGGCCTGCACGGCGAGGTGCTCGCCCGAGGTGATGGTGTGCTCGACGGCATCCGCCATCTGCGTCTGGCCCTCGCGCGGCACACCGCCGACCGCCTCGACTGCGACCTTCATCAACGTCGCGAGGTCGGGGATGTCCTTGCGCGCCTTGGCCAGCGGCAGCGAAGGCGCCCCGGAACCGGCGCCGCGCTCCAGGTCGGCGGCGATCTCCGGGGGGAGCTCGTCGTCGTCATCGGACTCGAACGCGACCGGGTCGGACCATCGCGGGACAGAGGTGGGCACCCCGAAAACCTACCGCCCACCACCGACGCGATCGGTCAGGAGACCACCGGTTCTCCCAGGAGCGTGACTCCGGCCGCTTCGAGCTCCTGGCACGCCTGGTCGACGGTCGCGCGCGACACGCCGGCGGTGAGCGGGAGACGGACGGTGGTGCGCAGTCCCGCGCGCAGCGCGTCGAGAGCGGTCGCCCGGACGCAGTGGTCCGTGGCGATGCCGACGACCTCGACCTCGTCCACCCCGCGGTCCCGCAGCCAGCTCACCAGCTGCTCGTCCGCGCGGGCCACGCCCTCGAAACCCGAGTAGCCATCGCTGTAATGGCCCTTGGAGAACACCGCGGAGACCCGGCTGACGTCCAGCTCCGGGTGGAACGCCGCGCCCGCGGTGCCCGCCACGCAGTGCCTCGGCCAGGAGCGCACGAAATCGGGCTCGTCGCTGAAGTGAGCACCCGGATCCACGTGTGAGTCGCGGGTGGCCACCACGTGCTCGTGGTCGGAATCGGCCGCGTACTCCGAGATCGCGGCCGCGACCCCGGCACCGCCGGCGACGGCCAGCGCCCCGCCCTCGCAGAAGTCGTTCTGCACGTCCACGATGATCAACGCCTTGGTCATGGCACCTCACCTCCAGCCGATTCTCGCCGAACGTCAGGCCCCGAGGAAGACCGTCGGGATGGCCGGTTCGCCGTTGGAGAGCTTCAGGCCCTCCCACGGCAGCGTCACCAGCGCGCGGCGCAACCGCTCGCGATCCTGCTCCAGCGTCGGCAGGTCGTCGACCAGCTTGCCGTCCCGGATCATCGGGATCTGCACGTGGCGGTCGTGGGGACCCATCGGCGGTTCGGCGTCCGCGCGGTGGACGACCTCCTCCACGGCGGTGCCGGTCTCCTTGCAGCGGCGGATCGCGGCCTTGCGCCCCCCGCGCGACTCCTTGTGCGAGCTGCGCTTGGCCACCGGGCGGCCCTCCACCTCGACCAGCTTGTAGACCATCTCCGCCGTGGGCGCGCCCGAGCCGGTGACCAGCGACGTCCCGACTCCGTAGCCGTCGACGGGCTCGGCGCGCAGCGAAGCGATCGCGTACTCGTCGAGGTCACCGGAGACCACGACGCGAGTGCCGGTCGCGCCGAGGGAGTCGAGCTGCTCGCGGGCCTGCCGCGCCAGCACTCCCACGTCACCGGAGTCGATGCGGACCGCGCCCAGCCCGGTCCCCGCGGTCTGCACGGCGAGGTCGATGCCGCGGCTGATGTCGTAGGTGTCGACCAGCAGCGTGGTGCCGGTGCCCAGGGCGGCGATCTGCGACTCGAACGCGGAGGCCTCCGAGTCGTGCAGCAGCGTGAAGGCGTGCGCGGCCGTGCCGGTGGTGGGGATGCCGTAGCGGCGTCCCGCTTCGAGGTTGGAGGTGGCGGTGAAACCAGCGAGGTAGGCGATGCGGGCCGCCGAGACGGCCGACTCCTCGTGGGTGCGTCGCGAGCCCATCTCGATGATCCGGCGCCCGTTGGCGGCCGAGACCATGCGCGCGGCAGCGGCGGCGATCGCGCTGTCGTGGTTGAGGATCGACAGGATCACGGTCTCCAGCACCACGGCCTCGGCGAAGGTGCCGCGCACCGTCAGCAGCGGCGAGCCGGGGAAGTACAGCTCGCCCTCCGGGTAGCCGTCGATCTGCCCGCTGAACCGGTAGTCGCGCAGCCAGTCCAAGGTGCGCTCGTCGACGACCTGGTGCTCGGCGAGTTGTGCGAGCTCGGCCTCGCCGAACCGGAAGTTCTCCACCGCGTCCAGCACCCGGCCGATGCCGCCGGCCACGCCGTAGCGGCGCCCGTTGGGCAGTCGCCGCGTGAACACCTCGAAGACGCACTCGCGGTGCGCAGTGCCGTCGCGCAGTGCGCTGGCCAGCATCGTCAGCTCGTAGTGATCGGTCAGCAGCGCGGTGCTAGAGCTCATGGGCAGAGATTACGTGCTCCTTGTGGGGGACGGGGAAACCCAGTGCGCGGGCTTGTGCGGGGGTGGGGGAAGTTTTCATGAGAACTTCCCCCACCCCCAGCAACCGGCCGACGCCGCCACCATGCCGTTGTTCGGATTTGTTCGTGCGGTGGGCACGGCCGTTATCGGGTCGTGCGACGATGGGGCCATGACCTCGCCCGCTGAAATCGAGCGCGCGCAACTCGAGCAGGACGCCGAAGGCACGACGGACAAGCCGTGGGTGACCGTGGTCTGGAACGACCCGGTCAACCTCATGTCCTATGTGACCTACGTGCTCCAGAAGATCTTCGGGTACTCCCGGGATCACGCTACGAAGTTGATGCTGGACGTGCACCACAAGGGCAAGGCGGTGGTTTCCTCGGGTTCCAAGGAGAAGGTCGAGGGCGATGTGGCGAAGCTGCACTCCGCCGGCTTGTGGGCGACGATGCAGAAGGATTCGTGAGTGGACGGCTGGACCCGCAAGAACGGCCACGTGCAGGCCGAGTTCTCCCAGCAGGAGGCGGCCGTGGTCCGCGGGCTGGTCGGGCAGATCAAGGACATGCTCACCGCCCGCGCCGATGAGGCCCCGAAGGACGAGCTCGCGGAGCTGACCGGCATCCGCACGGGACCGTCGGCACCTCCGGAGGACCGGGTGGTCGCTCGGTTGCTGCCGGACTTCTACCGGCGCGATCCGGTCACCGGTGACACCGACGAGGAAGATGCCAACGCGGCGGGCGCCATGAGGTCGTTGCACGAACCGGCGTTGCTGGAGGCCAAGACCAACGCGGCGCAACTCGTCCTGGAGACCTGCCCGCCGATGGGCGGCAAGGTCAAGCTCACCAGCGAGCAGGCGGACAACTGGCTGACCGCCCTCAACGACGTTCGCCTGGCCCTGGGCACGGCGCTGGACGTCGAGGACGACATGCCGGACGAGCTTCCCGAGGATGATCTCCGCCGCGAGCACCTCGGCGTCTACCAGTGGCTCACCTGGGTCCAGGACTCCCTCGTCTCCGCCATCCTCGACTGAGCTCGGCTGCGGGCTTGGACTGACCTCGGCATTTCCCAGTTTTAGTCCAAACCGAGGGGCCTTTGTGCCCGAAATGTCGGCTCAGTTTGGACTAAGGAGTCGTTTCAGAATGCGGCGGAGCCGCTGTTTCAGGTGTGGGACTCAGCTGGCACCGCCGCGGGTTCTCACACGTCGTCTGGCGAGTACGCCGCGACGCCGTGTATTGGCATACATCAGGAGTGGCGCACGGAGTCCAGGCGGCGTGTGAGGTTCCGCCACCCGCACCGCCAAGCAAGGTGATTCTGCAACGACCCCTAAAACTGGGAAATGGCGACCACCGCACCCATCCCGCTGTGGGTTAGCCGTGGAGGGTGCGGTAGGTGTTGGCGGCGCCTGGGTGGAGTGGGACTTCGCCGGTGCCGATCAGGTTGCGCACGTCGAGGAACTGGGTTCCCACCGCTTCCCCGGGGACGAGGAACGGGGCGCGGAGCGCCAGCACCCTGACCACCGCTGCGGCCAGGTCGTCGGGAAGGCCCGGGCCGCAGGCGAGGATGTTGGGGACGCCGATGGTCGGCGTGCCCGTGGCCTCCCGGTACGCGCCGGGCGGCACCCGCAGCTGGTCGCAGTCCGGCGTGCAGCGCGCGGCCGCGGTGTGCAACGGCAGCAGCCGAATTCCGATCCGCTCGTCGAGCGTTCTCAGCAGCGGAGTCGGGAGCCCGCCCGACCACAGGAACGCTTCGATCCGGCGTTCCTCCAGCGATCTGACCGCGTCCTCCAGCGAGAGCATCTCGATGCGCAGCCCCGGTTTTCCGCCGAAGAGCCGCGCACCCATCAGCGCCGTTCCCGACTTCGGCGCGCCGACGGACACCGAGCGGAGCTCGGACAGAGCGCGCACCGGCGAGTCGGCGGGCACCACGAGCTGCGCGTAGTTCTCGTAGACGCGGCCGATCGCGCGCAGCGGCGCGGGTGGACCGAGCTCTCCCGCGAGGGCGGCGTGCGCGGCGTCGGCCAGTACCATGCCCAGGTCGGCGCGGCCGTCGCGGAGCATCTCCAGGTTGTCCACGCTGCCCTGGCTGGTCAGCACGACGGGGTGCAGTTCCGGTTCGGCTGCGGCGAGCTCGGCGGCGAGCAGCCTGCCGAAAGCCGTGTAGAAACCCCCGGATTCACCCGCCGCGATGCGCAGCTCGCGCACCGGCTCGGCGCGCCCGCACGCGGCGAGCAGCCCGACGCCGAGGCCGAGGAACGCGCGGCGCCGCATCACCGCACCTCCGGGAGGTCTAGGTGCACGCTGAGCCCGTGCGGTTCGGTGCGGGCGATGCGCATCTCGCCGCCGTGCGCGGCGAGCAGCTGCCCGGCGATGGCCAGTCCGAGCCCGCTGCCGCGGCTGCCCCGGTGGTGATCGGCTCGCCAGAAGCGCTGCGAGGCGAGCGAGATCTCCTCGTCGGACAGCCCGGGCCCGGTGTCCGCGACGGTGAGCGCGCGGCCGTCCCAGATCACCTCGACCGATGCGCCCGCGGCGTACTTCACCGCGTTGTCCAGCAGCACGTCCAGCACCTGCGTCAACTCCTCAGTGGACAGTGCCGTCCGGCCCGAGGCGGATTCCGGTGCGGACAGCGAGATCCCGGCGTCGTCGGCGGCCGGTCGCCACGCGCGGACGCGGTCGTCGATCACCGCCGCCACGTCGCCTGGCTCGCCGGAGTCCGACGCCTCATCGGCGGTGGCCAGCGCCAGCAGCCGGTCCAGCAGCGCTTCCAGCCGGTCGACCTCCCCGACGGTGGAGCGGTAGGTCCGCTCGCCGTCGGGGGTGATGCGCCGTTCCAGCGCGTCGACCCGCAGCCGCAGCGCCGCCATCGGGTTGCGCAGCTGGTGGGAGGCGTCGGCGACCAAACGGCGCTGGCGCTCGTCGGCCTCGGCGACCGCCTCGGACATCCGGTTGAAGGAGACAGCGAGTTCTCGCAGCTCAGGCGGACCGGCGTCGGCGGGAACCCAGGAGCGCCGCGACCCCGCGCTGATCGCCCGCACCCCGGCGCCGAGATCGGCCAGCGGCCGCAGCACCCAGCGCGACAGCACCAGCGCCAGCAGACCGCACACCACCAGCGCGGTCAGCGCGCCCGCCGCGATCAACACCCACTGCCCGGCGATGTCCGAGGTGGCCCGGCGCACCGAGGCTTCCATGACGACGGCCCCGGACACCCGGGTCCCGTCGCCGACCGGTCGGTAGCGGACCAGCTGTTCCCGCGACCACGGGCGCAACCACTGCACCGCGCCAGCGGGTTCGTTGCGCAGCGCTTTGTCGATCGGCCCGGCCACGTCGGCGGCGCGGGCCCCGCCGGTCTCCACCACGGGTGCGCGGGCGGCGTCGACGACGACGAGGGGTTCGTCGTAGAGATCGGTGTAGCGGCGGGCTTCGGCGCGCAGCACGGTGGCGTCGCCGGTGCCGAAGGCGTGATCGGCGAGGCCCGCGAAGCGGTCGAGATCGGCGTTGCGGGCCAGGACCAGCTGCTGGGTGCGTTCGGCGGCGGTGGCGCGCAGCAGCGGCGCGGCGAACCCGGCGACGGCCAGCACCGAGAACGTCAGCAGGACCAGCAGCAGCCGCTTACCCATCGTCGCCGAGCCGGTAGCCGAAGCCTCGGATGGTCACCAGCAGGTCCGGGCGGCCGAGCTTGGCGCGCAGCTGCGCGATGTGCACGTCCAGCGATCGAGACACCGCGAGGTAGGCGTCGCCCCACACCTCGTCCATCAGCCGCTGCCTGCTCACGGCGGTGCCGACCTCGGAGGCGAGGATCGCCAGCACGTCGAACTCCTTGGGCGTGAGCTCCACCGCGTGGCCGGCGACGTGCACCCGGCGGGTCCGCAGGTCGATCCGCACGTCGGCGACCTCGACCTGATCGGAGCCGGGGGAGGGGTGCCTGCCGCGCCGGGCGACGGCTTCGATGCGGGCCAGCAGCTCCGCCATGCGCACGGGTTTGACGAGGTAGTCATCGGCGCCGGAGCGCAGGCCGCGCACGACCATCCGCTCCTCGCCGCGCGCGGTGAGCACCACGACCGGCATCGGTCCGATGCGCCGGAGCTTGCGCAGCACTTCCAGGCCGTCAGTGTCCGGCAGACCGAGGTCGAGCAGCACCAGGTCGTGCTCGCGGTGCTGCAGCAGGGCGTCCGAACCGCGGCTGACGCGCGTCGTCCGGTGCCCGTGGGAGTCGAGGACGTCGACGAGCGCTTCTGCGACGCCGTCGTCGTCCTCGACGAGCAGAACCCGCACCGGCCACACCTCCTCGGGCAGAGTATGGCCGGTGCCGGTCGTCAGTTCCCCATCCGGGAATCCTTCGAGGTTTCCCGCATCCGCAGGTAGACCAGCAGCGAGATGAGCACGCAGCCGGAGACGTAGTAGAAGAACAGGCTCTCCACACCCGCCTGCTTGAGCCACAGCGCGACCAGCTCGGACGTGCCGCCGAAGATCGCCACGGTCAGCGCGTAGGGCAGGCCGACGCCGAGGGCGCGGATGTTGGTCGGGAACAGCTCGGCCTTCACGATCGCGTTGATCGAGGTGTACCCGGTGACGATGATCAGGCCGCCCATCATCAGCAGGAACGCCGCGATCGGGTTCTGCGTGCCGCCCAGCACCGTCATCAGCGGGACGGTCAGCAGGGTGCCGGAGACGCCGAAGAACATCAGCAGCTTGCGGCGCCCGATCCGGTCGGACAGCGCACCCGCCAGCGGCTGCAGCACGCCGAAGGCCAGCAGCGCGAAGAAGTTGATCCAGGCGGCCGTGGGCTTGTCGATGCCGCCCGTGTTGACCATGTATTTCTGCAGGTAGGTGGTGTAGGTGTAGAACGCCACCGTGCCGCCGAGGGTCAGGCCGACGACCAGCATGCATTCCCGCGGGTACTGCAGCAGGGCCTTGACGGTGCCCTGCTCGGCACCCGAGGACGACGAGTTCTTGTAGCTCTCGGTCTCGTCCATGCCGCGTCGCAGCCACAGCACGACCAGGGCGCCGAACGCGCCGATGACGAACGGGATCCGCCAGCCCCAGGCGTCCATCTGATCGCCGGTGAGCACCTGCTGCAGGATGATCTGCACGCCCAGCGCGACCAGCTGACCGGACACCAGAGTCACGTACTGGAAGCTGGAGTAGAAGCCGCGCTTGCCCTCGGTTGCGACCTCGGAGAGGTAGGTCGCGGAGGTCGCGTACTCGCCGCCGACCGAGAGGCCCTGCAGCAACCGCGCGGTGACCAGCAGGAGCGGTGCGGCCAGGCCGATCGATTCGTAGCCCGGCGTCAGCGCGATGACCAGCGAACCGAACGCCATCAGCGCCACCGACAGGGTCAGCGCGGCCCGCCTGCCGAAGCGGTCGGCGTAGCGGCCGAGCATCCAGCCGCCCAGCGGGCGCATCAGGAACCCGACGGCGAACACCGCGGCGGTGTTGAGCAGTTGCGCCGTCGAGTCGCCCTTGGGGAAGAACGTCGCGGCGAAGTAGACGCTGAACGCCGTGTAGGCGTACCAGTCGTACCACTCGATGAGGTTCCCGATGGAACCTCGCACGACGTTGCCGATCACTCGGCGTTCGGAGCGAACCGCCTCGTCGCGGTGTGCTGTCGTCATCTGTCCTCCCGGTCTTGCGTTGAGAAGTGACGATGAACAAGCCGCGACGGGAGGACAACGGTCGGCGCGATTCCTTTACGTCGAGCTAACGTGATCGACAGGAGGTGCGCGATGCCGTTGCAGCCGGGTGAACTGGACGCGTTGGTGGACGTGGAGGGCCTGCTGGTGGGCCATGACCAGCGGCTCGACGAGCGCTGGGCGACCGGTGCGACCGCGGTGATCGCCCCGGGCGGCGCCACCGCCGCCGTCGACGTCCGAGGCGGAGGACCGGGCACCCGCGAGACCGACGTGCTCGAACCCGGCCACCTCGTGCAGCGCGTCAACGGGCTGGTGCTGGCGGGCGGCAGCGCCTACGGGCTGGCCGCCGCCGATGGGGCGATGCGCTGGCTGGGGGAGCGCGGTCACGGCGTCCCGGTCGGCGGACCCGGCCAGGTCGTGCCGGTGGTGCCCGCGGCGGTGATCTTCGACGTGCCGATGAACGACTGGGGCAACCGGCCGGACGCCGAGTTCGGCTACCGGGCCTGCCGGAACGCCACCCGCACCGAGACCCGGCAGGGCAACGTCGGCGCCGGGACGGGGGCCGTGGTCGGGCCGGTCAAGGGCGGTGTCGGCACGGCCAGCGCCGTCCTGCCCGACGGCACCACCGTCGCCGCGCTGGTCGTGGTCAACGCCGCCGGTTCGGCCATCGACCCCGACACCGGCCTGCCCTGGACGCCCACGCCGGGGCTCCGCGCGCCGAGTTCTCACGAAGTGGAAGCGGCGCGCCCGCGTTACGAAGGGAGGCCGGGCCGTAACGGGCCGGTCGACCGCCCGCTCAACACGACGCTCGGCGTCGTGGCCACCGACCTCGCGCTGAGCAAGTCCGAGTGCGGGCGCCTGGCCGTGGCCGGGCACGACGCGCTCGCCCGCGCGGTCCGGCCCGCTCACCTGCTCGTCGACGGCGACACGATGTTCGCCCTGGCCACGGGTACCGGCGAGGCCCTGCCGGATCCGGGAGAGCCCGGCTGGGCGGTGCGGTTGGACCAGGTCAGCGCCGTGGCGGCCGAGGTCGTCGAGCGCGCGATCGTGCGCGGGATGCTCGCGGCCGAGCCAGTCGGAGAGGTGACGTGCTACACGCGCCTCTACCCCTCCGCGCGGGAATGAATCATCGTGGGGCGTCGTTTGCCGTAACGACGAACACGCACCGCTCGACCACGGATCCCACATCCTGGGAGGTCGGTGCCCCACCTACTAGGATGGTTGCTGTGCTGGTGATCCGACGCGACCTCGTGGACGCGATGGTCGCGCATGCCCGACGGGACCACCCGGATGAGGCGTGCGGCGTGATTGCCGGGCCGGAAGGGTCCGACCGTCCGGAGCGCTTGATCGAGATGATCAACGCCGAGCGTTCGCCCACCTTCTACCGGTTCGACTCCGCCGAGCAGTTGCAGGTGTGGCGGGGCATGGACGCCGCCGACGAAGAACCGGTGGTCATCTACCACTCGCACACCTCGACCGAGGCCTACCCGTCGCGCACCGACGTCTCCTACGCCTCGGAGCCCAACGCGCACTACGTGCTCGTGTCCACGCGGGACCCGCAGACCCATGAGCTGCGCTCCTATCGCATCCTCGATGGCCAGGTCACCGAGGAGCCGGTGGAGGTCGTGGAGTCGTACATGTTCGCCCACACCGGTAGCGACGAGGTGCCCGACCGCGACTGATCCGCGGCTCGACCCCAACACCGTTGTTCGCGTTCCCTACGCAGTCCTTTGTGGACAGGAGGATTTCCCATGGCAATCAACGTTTCCATCCCCACCATCCTGCGCACCCACACCGACGGCCAGAAGTCGGTGGAGGCCAAGGGTGACAACCTCGCCGCCGTGATCGACGACCTCGACGCCAACTTCAACGGCCTCAAGGACCGCCTGGTCAAGGAGGGCAACCTCCACCGGTTCGTCAACGTCTACGTCAACGACGAGGACGTCCGCTTCTCCGGTGGGCTCGAAGCCCAGGTGTCCGACGGCGACAACGTCACCATCCTGCCGGCCGTCGCCGGCGGCATGCGCTGACGCAGGAGGAACCGTGGCTCGTTTCGGCTCGCTGCTCGACGCGCTGGGGGAAACCCCGCTCGTCGGGCTGCCGCAGCTCTCTCCCGCGCCCGACGTCCGACTGTGGGCGAAGCTCGAGGACCGCAACCCGACCGGCTCCATCAAGGACCGGGCGGCGCTGAACATGATCGAGGCCGCCGAGAAGGAAGGCCGGCTCACCACCGGCTGCACCATCCTCGAACCGACCTCGGGCAACACCGGCATCTCGCTGGCCATGGCTGCCAAGCTCAAGGGCTACGGCCTGGTCTGCGTCATGCCGGAGAACACCTCCGAGGAGCGGCGCCAGCTGCTGCAGGCCTACGGCGCGCGGATCGTCTCCTCGCCCGCGGCCGGCGGGTCGAACCAGGCCGTGGCGATGGCCAAGGAGCTGGCCGAGCAGAACCCCGACTGGGTCATGCTCTACCAGTACGGCAACCCGGCCAACGCCGATGCGCACTACCGGGGCACCGGGCCGGAGATCCTGCGGGACCTGCCGACCATCACCCACTTCGTGGCCGGTCTCGGCACCACCGGGACGCTCGTGGGCGTCGGCCGGTACCTGCACGAGCACAAGCCCGGGACCCAGGTCGTGGCGGCCGAGCCGCGCTACGGCGAGCTCGTCTACGGGCTGCGGAACCTCGACGAGGGCTTCGTGCCGGAGCTCTACGACGAGAGCGTGCTCAACCGGCGGTTCTCCGTCGGGTCCTACGACGCCCTGCGCCGGACCCGCCAGCTGCTGGAGAGCGAAGGCATCTTCGCCGGGATCTCCACCGGCGGGGTCCTGCACGCGGCGCTGACCATCGCCGAGAAGGCGGCGGCCGCGGGGGAGTCCGCGGACATCGCCTTCGTGGTCGCCGACGCCGGCTGGAAGTACCTCTCCACCGGCGCCTACAGCGGCACGATCGACGAAGCCGCGCAACGCCTGGAGGGCCAGCTCTGGGCCTGACACGCACGTGAAGTGAAGCCCCCGCCTCCAGCATCGGAGGCGGGGGCTTCTTCGTCCGCACCGGTCCGGGGCATGCGAATCTCGCGCGAAATTGGAGGGCTGAGTTCCCATCTCAATTTCGCGCGAAATTGAGATGGGGTCTGGGTCAGCCGGTGAAGGCGAAGGTGCGGAGGCCTTCGGCGGGAGCGCGGAGGGTGAGGACGGTGCCGTCGGTCCCGGTGGGCGACGGGAGGCCGTCGCGGGTCGTGGTGATGTAGAGGTCGCGCAGGTCGCGTCCGCCGAAGCAGAGGCCGGCGGGTCGCTGAGCCGGGAGCGGGATCGTCCCCACGAGCTCGCCGTCGGGGGCGTAGCGGTGCAACTCGCCCTTGTCCCGGACCGCCGTCCAGAGCGTCCCCTCGGTGTCCACCGCCAGGCCCGAGGGCTGGCCGCCGACCTCGCAGAGGGTTCGGCGGTTGCCCATCAGGCCGCCCGCGACGTCGAAGTCGAGGACTTCGATCCGGCTCGTGCCCGCGTCGGCGATGTAGAAGCGCGAGTCGTCCGGGCTGATCGCCAGGCCGAGGCCCGCCTGCAGGTCCTTGATGATGACGCCCGCCGAGCCGTCCGGGTTCACCCTGGCCAGCCAGCCGCCCCCGGACTCGTCCTCGCGCATCGTCGTGGCCCACATGCGGCCGGTGCGGTCGATCGCGGTGGCGCCCGCGGTCATGCCCTCCCGGGCCCAGTAGACCAGCCAGGTGCGCTGCTCCCCGTGGGCGTCGAACAGCGCGACGCCCTCCTGCAGGTGCAGCACCAGCCCGCCTCGGCTGCGCGGTTTCGCGCCGCCGGTCTGCTGCTGCAGCGTCATCGTCGCGTTGGTGTGGCCCGGGCGGTAGCGGTGCACGTCACCCGCGGGCGGGTCCGTCCACAGCAGGGTCTCGGTGCCGATGTCCCAGGTGGGCGCCTGTCCGGCACGAGCCGTCGCCTGCACTGCGATGTCGACCTGGGCGTGCACACTCCACCTTCCAACCACCGGACGCAACGGGCCCGAACCTTACCGCCAAGATCATCCGATGGGGCCGGATGGCGGAATCCCGGCTCATCCGCAACTCACTCGACACCGGGATGATGCTCGATCGCGGTGTCGGAGAAATCAGGGACGATCCCGATCCTCCGCTTCTCCCGGAACGCTAGGCTCGATGGTGTGACACGCCCGATGGAACGCCCACGCCCGCGAGTGCTGCCAGCGAACCCGCTCCGGGCCGCGATCGGAATGCTCCTCGCCATCGCGGGGCTGTTCGCCATCGAGTTCTACGACGCGGCGACGCCCGCGCCCAACGTGGCGATGGACCTCGACGGCAACGGCATCCAGCCGCGCACCGTCGACGGGCTCGACGGCATCCTCTGGGCGCCGCTGCTGCACTTCGGCTGGGGGCACCTGATCAGCAACTCGCTGCCGCTGTTCGTCCTGGGCTGGCTGCTGCTGGCCGGCGGGATCCGGCAGTTCATCGGGGTCACCGCGGTCGTGTGGATCGTCGCGGGCATCGGCACCTGGCTCGTCGGAGCGCCCGGATTCCACGTCGGGGCGTCCGGCGTGATCTTCGGCTGGATGGTGTTCCTGCTGCTGCGCGGGTTCGCCCAGCGCAGCATCGCCCAGATCCTGGTGGCGGTCGTGCTGTTCTTCTACTGGGGCGGGATGCTCTGGGGCGTGCTCCCCGGCCAGCCCGGCATCTCGTGGGAAGGCCACCTGTTCGGTGCGCTCGGCGGGGTGCTCGCCACGTGGTTGGTGGCGCGCAGCACGCGACGGCGGGTTTCGCGCTCGGAGCCTGGCACACTGACCGCGTGACCAACGCTCCGATCGGGATCTTCGACTCGGGCGTCGGCGGGCTGACCGTGAGCCGCGCGATCATGGACCAGCTGCCCGGCGAGACCATCCACTACGTCGGGGACACCGCCAACGCCCCCTACGGGCCCATGCCGCTGGCCGAGATCCGCTCCCGCACCTTGGCGATCACCGACGCGATGGTCGACGAGGGCGTGAAGATGCTGGTCATCGCCTGCAACACCGCTTCGTCGGCCTGCCTGCGCGACGCGCGCGAGCGCTACTCGATCCCCGTCGTGGAGGTCGTGCTGCCCGCCGTCCGCCGTGCTGTGGCCACCACCCGCAACCGGCGGGTCGGGGTCATCGGCACCGACGCCACGATCCGCTCCCGCGCCTACGACGACGCCTTCACCGCGGCCCCGGACATCGCGCTGACCACCGCGGCCTGCCCGCGGTTCGCCGACTTCGTGGAGCGCGGCATCACCAGCGGCAGGCAGGTGCTGGGACTCGCGCAGAACTACCTCGATCCGCTGCAGCAGGCCGGTGTCGACACCCTCGTGCTCGGCTGCACGCACTACCCGCTGCTGACCGGGGTCCTGCAGCTCGCGATGGGCGAGCACGTCACGCTCGTCTCCAGCGCGGAGGAGACCGCCAAGGACGTCGTGCGGGTGCTCACCGAGCACGACCAGATGGCCGAACCGGACAACCTTCCCGAGCACGAGTTCCGCGCTACGGGCGAACCAGAGCGTTTCGCCCGATTGGCCCGGCGCTTTCTCGGTCCGGCTCCCTCAGCCGATGCCGTTCGGCCGCTTCGCGTGACAAGCTCTCTCGCATGAAGCTGACGGTCCTCGGTTGTGCCGGGAGCATCCCCGGACCCGACTCGCCCGCGTCCGGATACCTGCTGGAGTCCGGTGGCACCCGCATCGCGCTGGATCTGGGCAACGGCACCCTCGGCGCCATGCAGCGCTTCATCGACCCGTTCGACCTCGACGCGCTGCTGTTCAGCCACCTGCACCCCGATCACTGCGCCGACTTCGGCGCGCTCACCGTCTACCGGCGCTACCGGCCGAACCCGCCGTACGACGCGCGCGCCCGTCGGCTCCCGGTGTTCGGCCCGGACAACGCCCCGGAACGGCTCGCCGCGCTCTACGCGCCGACCGCGGCCGAGCTCGCCGAGACCGACCTGTCCGACGTCTTCGACTTCCGCCCGGTCAGCACCGAGCCGGTCCGCGTCGGGCCGTTCAGCATCCGCGCGGTCGAGGTCGCGCACCTGTGCCCGACCTGGGGATTCCGCGTCGAGGCCGAGGGCCGCGTGCTCGCCTACACGGGTGACACCGGGCCGTGCGGACAGCTCGACGAGCTGGCCTCCGGTGCGCACGTGCTGCTCGCGGAGGCGTCCTGGGAGCACCACGAGGACGCCCCGATGAACGTGCACCTCTCCGGCCGTCAGGCGGGCGAGGTCGCCAAGACCGCGGCAGCCGAACGCCTGCTGATCACCCACCTGGTGCCCTGGACCGACCACGGCGCCATCCACGCCGAGGCCGCCGCCACCTTCGACGGCCCGACCCAGCTCGTCCAGGCGGGCGCCACCTACGAGGTGTGAGGGAGTTCGAGTTCCGAGGGCGAACCCTCGGACTCCAATTTCGCGCGAAGTTCGAATGGGTCCCGGGGTCGTGCCGGTGGGCGGGGCCTCCGACGGGAAGTCGAGGCCTGGGCTTAGGGTTGAGCCGTGGCTAGAGCGGATGGGCGTAGTGACGATCAGCTTCGCGATGTGAAGATCACCCGGGGGTACCAGGACTGGCCGGCCGGTTCGGTGCTGGTGGAGTTCGGCCGTACCCGGGTGCTGTGCGCGGCCAGCGTGCAGGAGGGCGTCCCGCGCTGGCGGACCGGCTCCGGACTGGGGTGGGTCACCGCCGAGTACGCGATGCTGCCCTCGGCGACCAACACGCGCAGCTCCCGCGAGTCGGTGAAGGGCCGCATCGGCGGCCGCACCCACGAGATCTCCCGGCTCGTCGGCCGGTCCCTGCGCGCCTGCATCGACATGGCGGCGCTGGGCGAGAACACCATCACCCTGGACTGCGACGTGATCCAGGCCGACGGCGGAACCCGCACCGCCGCGATCACCGGTGCCTACGTGGCGCTGGCCGACGCGGTGACGTGGCTGGGCGCCGCCAAGCGGCTGTCCGACCCGAAGCCGCTGTCGTGCTCGATCCAGGCGGTCAGCGTCGGCGTCGTCGACGGTCGGGTGCGGCTGGACCTGCCCTACGAGGAGGACTCGCGCGCCGAAGTCGACATGAACGTGGTCGCCACCGACCACGGCACCCTGGTCGAGGTGCAGGGCACCGGCGAGGGCGCGACCTACACGCGGTCCACCATGGACAAGATGCTCGACTTCGCGCTGGCGGGCTGCGGTGAGCTCGCGCGGCTGCAGGAGTCCGTGCTCGCCGAGCCGTACCCGGGCGAACTGCCCGGAGGCGCTGCGTGAGCCGGTTGCTGCTGGCCACCCGCAACCAGAAGAAGCTGGTGGAGCTGCGCCGCATCCTCGACGCCGAGGGCGTCACCGGCCTGGAGGTCGTGGGTCTGGCCGATGTGCCGGAGTTCCCCGAAGCGCCCGAGACGGGCGCGACCTTCGAGGAGAACGCGGTGGCCAAGGCCGCCGACGCCGCCCGCGCCACCGGTCTTCCCGCCGTCGCCGACGACTCCGGGCTGGAGGTCGACGCGCTCAACGGGATGCCGGGCGTGCTCTCGGCGCGCTGGGCGGGCCGGCACGGCGACGACCAGGCGAACCTCGACCTGGTGCTCGGGCAGATCAACGACGTGCCCGACGAGCGGCGCGGCGGGGCGTTCGTCTCCGCCGCCGCGCTCGTGCGGCCCGACGCGCGCGAGACCGTGGTGCGCGGCGAGTGGCGCGGCACGATCATCCGGGAATCGCGCGGAGCCAACGGGTTCGGCTACGACCCGATCTTCGTGCCGGAGGGCGGGACGCGCACCAGCGCGGAGCTGTCCCCGGAGGAGAAGGACGCCGACTCCCACCGCGGCCGGGCGCTGCGCCTGCTGCTGCCCGCTCTGCGGGAGCTGGCGGGCTGAGTGTGATGCCGCTCGCCCCGGTGGGGGCAGCAGCGGCATCGGCGGTTAACTTCGGTGCGTGTTCACCGATTGGTTCGAACTGGTCCTGCTCGTCGTCGTCGGATTCCTGTCCGGCGCGGTGAACGCGGTGGCCGGTGGAGGCTCCCTGCTGGTGTTCCCGGCGCTGCTGGCGACCGGGATGTCACCGCTGGTCGCCAACGTGACCAACTCGGTCGCCCAGGGCCCGGGTTTCGTCGGCGCGGCGGTCAGCCAGCGCGACGACCTCACCGGCAACGCGCGCAGGTTGTGGAGCACGTCGATCGCGGCCTGCCTGGGCTCGGCGATCGGCTGCGCGCTGCTGATGGTCCTGCCGGGCGAGGTGTTCGACGCCGTGGTCCCGGCGCTGGTGGGGCTCTCGGCGGTGCTGATGGCCTTCCAGAACACCATCCGCAAGTGGCTCGGCACACCGGCGGAGGGAGAGGGGGACCGGACGGTCCTGCTCACCGTCGGGATCTTCCTCGCCTCGATCTACGGCGGGTACTTCGGCGGGGCCCGCAGCGTCATCCTGATCGCGATCCTGGTGCTCGCCGCGACCGACAGCATGCGCAGGCTCAACGCGCTGAAGAGCTGGCTGGGCATGATCGGCAGCGCGGCCACGCTGGTGGTCTACTCGCTTATCGCGCCGGTCGACTGGCTGGCGGTGGCGATGCTGGTGCCCACCACGGTCCTCGGCGGCTACGTGGGCGGCAAGGTCGCGCAGCGCCTGCCCTCAACGCTGCTCCGCTACCTCGTCGTGGTCATCGCCGCGGGCGTGGCCGTCTACATGGTCCTGGACTGAGAGGCCGTTCCTCCGCTCGTCTCGGGTGGGGTGGGGAAGTTTTCATGAAAACTTCCCCACCCCAACCCACCCGACGAAACGCCGGGAGAGCCCTCGAGGGGACCCTGCACTTGGAGCAACGGCTCGTGCCGGCTCTTAGACGCCGATCTCCTTGCGGAGGCGCTCGACGTGGCCGGTGGCCTTGACGTTGTAGAGGGCCTTGGCGATCTTGCCGTCGGCGTCGACGACGAAGGTCGACCGGATGACGCCCTGGACGACCTTGCCGTAGTTCTTCTTCTCACCGAAGGCGCCCCAGGCTGTCATGACGGCCCGGTCCTCGTCGGACAGCAGCGGGAACGTCAGCCCCTCGTTGTCGCGGAACTTCGCGAGCTTGGCGGGCTTGTCGGGCGAGACGCCCAGCACCTCGAAACCGGCGTCGTTGAGCTCGGCGAGGCTGTCGCGGAAGTCGCAGGCCTCCTTGGTGCAGCCCGGGGTGCTCGCGGCGGGGTAGAAGTAGACGACCACCGAACGTCCGCGGAAGTCGCTCAGCGACACGGTGTTGCCGTCGGCGTCCGGCAGCGAGAACTCGGGCGCGGCGTCGCCGTCGGAAAGTCGGTTCTGTTCGCTCATGCCCGCGACGCTAGCCGATGGGCCGGACGGCTCATTCGGGCAGCGCCGCCCCGCCTGCCGCGGGGGTGAGTTGGGACACCTGCTGGATCGCCGGCTGCACCGGTTGCTGCTGGACGACGATGAACCCGCCGACGATCAACCCGGCCAACGCCGAAGTCGTCACGGCAATTGCGCACCTCGTGTAGACGCGGACGGACACCGTCGAATTTCCTTTCGCAGTACCGGAAACCGCCTCCGAGGCGGACACACTGGAGATCGCCGGTTCCGCGGAGATCGTTACCGGTGTCCCTCGATCGGGCTATGGGGTTGCAGGGGTGATGACCTACGCGTAGACGAGGAGGTGGCCATCGACCGCGTTCAACGACAGGAGTGCTATGCCGACCGTCGCCGAACAGTTCATCGAAGTCCTCGTGCAGGCCGGTGTGAAGCGGATCTACGGGATCGTCGGCGACAGCCTCAACCCGGTGGTCGACGCCGTCCGCCGGACCGAGGGAATCGAATGGGTGCACACCCGGCACGAAGAAGCAGCGGCGTTCGCCGCGAGCGCTGAAGCGCAGGTCACCGGGCGGCTCGCGGTGTGCGCGGGCAGCTGCGGCCCGGGCAACCTGCACCTGATCAACGGGCTCTACGACGCGCACCGCAGCAGCGCTCCGGTGCTGGCGCTGGCCTCGCACATCCCGTCCGCGCAGATCGGCACCGGCTTCTTCCAGGAGACCCACCCCGAAGAGCTGTTCAACGAGTGCAGCCACTTCTGCGAACTCCTCTCGCAGCCGACGCAGATGCCGCGACTCCTGCGCTCGGCGATCCAGACCGCGGTCGGGCGGCGCGGGGTGTCGGTGCTGGTGATGCCGGGTGACGTCGCCGAGGAGGCCGCGGCGAAGCCGACCGGTCAGGGCGTGGTCGACTGGGATCCGCCGACCCTGCTGCCCTCGCGCGACCAGGTCGACGAACTCGCGGAGAGGATCAACCGCGCCGAGCGGCCGATGCTGTTCTGCGGCGCGGGTTCTCGCGGTGCGCACGCCGATGTGATGGAGCTCGCGGAGAAGATCAAGGCGCCGGTCGGGCACGCGCTGCGCGGCAAGGAGTGGATCCAGTACGACAACCCCTACGACGTCGGCATGAGCGGGTTGCTCGGCTACGGCGCCTGCCACGAGGCGATGCACAAGGCCGACCTCGTGCTGCTGCTGGGCACCGACTTCCCGTACGACAACTTCCTGCCGCAGGCCAACACCGTGCAGGTCGACATCGAGCCCGCGCACCTGGGCCGCCGCACGGTCCTGGACCTGGCGGTGCACGGCGACGTCGCCGAGACGATCCGGGCGGTCCTGCCCGAGCTCTCGACCAAGACCGACCGCTCCTACCTGGACCGGATGTTGCGCGAGCACGCCGGCCAGCTGGAGAAGGTCGTCGACGCCTACACGCGCAACGTCGAGTCGCAGGTGCCCATCCACCCCGAGTACGTCGCCGACGTGCTCGACGACCTGGCCTCCGACGACGCCGTGTTCACAGTGGACACCGGAATGTGCAACGTGTGGGCGGCCCGCTACGTCACGCCCAACGGGCGACGCCGGGTGCTCGGCTCCTTCGTCCACGGCTCGATGGCCAACGCCCTCCCGCAGGCGATCGGCGCGCAACTGGCCGCGCCGGAGCGCCAGGTGGTGTCGATGTCCGGCGACGGCGGTCTGTCGATGCTGATGGGCGAGCTGCTGAGCCTGCGCACCCACCAGCTGCCGGTGAAGACCGTGGTGTTCAACAACTCCTCGCTGGGCATGGTGAAGCTGGAGATGCTGGTCGACGGGATGCCGGACTTCGGCACCGACCACGACGGCGTCGACTTCGCGGCGATCGCGCGCGCGGCCGGCATCCACTCGGTCCGGGTGGAGAAGCCCGGTGAGGTCCGCGACGCGCTCGCCGAGGTGCTGGCGCACCCGGGGCCCGCGCTCGTCGACGTCGTGACCGACCCGAACGCGCTGTCGCTGCCGCCGCAGATCACCGGCGAGCAGGTGAAGGGCTTCGCGCTCGCCGTCAGCCGCACGGTCCTGTCCGGCGGCGTCGGCAAGATGGTCCAACTCGCCAGGAGCAACCTCCGCAACGTCCCGAGGCCGTAGGCCGACAGGTTCGTCGAGACGAAGGCGAATTCAGATCCAGGCGGCCGCGGCGGCAGCCGCTGTTCCAGGTGTGGGACTCAACCTGCACCGCCGCGGGTTCTGACACGTCTTCTGGGTGAGTACGCCGCGGCGCCGTGTATTGGACATACATAAGCCGTGGCGCACGGAGGCCAGAAGACGTGTCAGGTTCCGCTACCCGCACCGCCAAGCAAGTCGGCCACTGGGACCTTGGAGACCTCAATCCGGATCCCTGGGAGAGGTGAGGTGGCCTGCTCTCCACCAGAGGAGCAGGCCCATGCCGAAGAACAGGGCCCAGACGAGAACGGACGCGAGCATCAACAGGTACACCTGGAACGTCACCCCCCCCGAGATGGCGGTCCGGCCCTCCTGATCGGGCCGCCACGACGAGCATCCACCCGCAGAAGCTTCCTGTGAAGATGTCGTAAGGGTGATCAGGATGTGACTCGGTGTGGCGGGCCCGGCAAGATGGGGGCCATGACAGTCAGTCCCACGGTCCGTCGTCGCAGGCTGGCCGCCGAGCTGCGCAAGCTGCGCGCGCAGTCGGAGGTCACCCAGCAGCAGGCCGCCAGCCACCTCGGTTGCACGCAGGCGAAGATCGGGCGGTTCGAGACCGCGAAGAGGTCACCCTCGGTCGGTGATGTGTCGGCACTGCTGGACTTCTACGGCGTGGACAACGCCGAGCGGGAGCCCCTGATCAACCTCGCTCGCGACGCCCGCAAGCGCGGGTGGTGGCACTCCTACAGCGACGTGCTGCCGGAGTGGTACGAGACCTACGTGGGGCTTGAAGCTGAGGCGTCCAGCATTCACACCTACGAGTCAGAAGCGATCCCCGGATTGCTGCAGACGCGTGAATACGCCTACGCCATCACGAAATCCACGTTGTTCCGGGCGCACGACGCGGAGATCGGGAGGCGCGTGGACCTGCGGATCCAGCGCCAGGAGCGCGTCACCGGGGACACCCCGCTGGAGCTGTGGGCGGTGGTGGGCGAGGCGGCGCTGCGCCGGCCCGTCGGCGGTGATGGGGTGCTGCGCAGGCAGCTGGAGCACATGCTCAAGCTGGGGCAGCTCGCCAACGTCACGTTGCAGGTGATGCCGCTGGACGCAGGAGCGCATCCCGCGCAAGCAGGTCCGTTCGTGATCCTCCGCTACTCCAACCACATTGACCCGGACGTGGTCTACCTGGAGACCCATGTGGGTGGGCTGTACCTGGAGCGCGAGATCGAGCTGACGAACTACGCCACGATGATGGACCATCTGAGAGCGCATGCGGTAGACCCGGAGGGTTCGATCGATTTCATCCAACAACGCATAGGAGAGTTGTAGATGCCGGAAATATCCTGCTGGCGCACCAGTTCCCGCTCCCAGGGGCAGGGTCAGTGCGTCGAGGTCGGCTTCGGGTCCGATCACGTTGGTGTGCGGGACACCAAGAACCGGGGGGCGGGACGGATCGAGGTCGCCTCGAAGCTGTGGCAGGAGTTCGTCGGCGGTATCAAGAGCGGCCGGTTCGACCAGGGCTGATGCGCCGAGGGGAGCGCGTTGCATCGGGGGCGCTCCCCATCAGCATCCGAAAAACTCTATTTCTCAACGCGTTCCAGGAACGGCGCGAGCAGGCCGGGAACGGCTTCGTCCGCCAGTGCCAGGCCTTCACCGGCCGGAACGTCGTAGATCCGGTACACGCTCGATCCGGCAGCGGTCGTCGCGCCGACGGTCATCAGACCCGAACGGCGCTGGAACACCGTGCGGGAGATCCGCCATCCGATGATGTTCTCGCGTTGCAGCGCCACGGTGCGCCGCAAAGCGCTTCCGTTGCGCGCCAGCAGGTACCGCTCGTCCAGCGCGTGCCCGAGGGCGCGGTAGGCGTCGACGGCGAAGCCCAGGCCGGCCACCAGCGCCAGCAGCACCAGGGCGATGGCGAAGCCGGCCGGGATCCAGCCCGGCACGGCCGGGATCGCCACCACGACGGCGACCGCGAGTGCGCTCATGAGCGCCCAGCCGATGCGGCGCCGCATCGCCGAGGTGGGGTGCCGGGTGAGAGCGACGTCGAACGGCTGGTCGCGCAGCACGGCGGACGCGACCCGCCGGGCTTCGGTGCGGGGAGCCGGTGGCAGCAGCGTCTTGCTGTCCGGCTGCTTCTGGTCCTGCTTCTGCTCCTGCAGGCCGGTCGCGACCGCGTTGAGGCGGGCGCCTCCGGCCAGCCGCAGCGGCAGCGGTTCGCACAGCTCCAGCCCGCGCAGCCGACGTTCTTCCAGCGAGAGCGATCGCGTGGTGAGCAGGCCGCGCTTGACCCGCAGCGTCCCGGGTTCGCGGGTGAGCTGGAAGCCCCACCACATCTCCAGCGAGAGCAGGAACGACCCGAGCACCCCGATCACGATCGCGATCGCGGCCACGACCAGCACGAAGGTCACGATGCCCAGCGCGGTGATGATGCCGCCGAGCGCCTCGAACGCGCCCCACTTGCGCAGCAGCTCGTCGAAGGAGCCCACGGCGGAGCCGATGGCGCCCCAGACGACCAGCATCAGCGAGAAGGTCAGCGCGGAGTATCCGAGCCACTCCGGCTTGAGCCGGGACAGCACGCCGTCGTCCGGTGAGTCCTCCACAGTGGACTCGCCGCCGAGGGTCATGTCCCTGCGGAGGCTCTCGGCGGCCGATCGCGTGATCGACTGCAGCCGGATGGTGGCCTCGGACGCCTGCGCGCCGGTGCTGATCTTCACCGTGGTGATGCCGAAGAGCCGCTCGTGCGGCGCGGCGGTCAGGTCCACGGTGCGGATCCGCTCGCGCGGGAGGGACCGGTGGTTGCGGAACAGCCCGCCGAGTCGCTGCTCGAAGCGCTCCTCGGTGATCCGGTACCGGAAGAAGTACCACTGGTAGGCGGCGATTCCGGCGACGAGCAGCGCCGAAGCGAGTCCGATCAGCAGGGTGATGAGCACCGGCATGACACCGGCGCCCGCGATGGCCATGACCAGCACCGCCGCCAGAACTGGTCCGGCGACGACCGCCCCCGCGGCCGCGATCGACTTGGCGTCCAGCCGGTGCCACTGCCCGTCCGTGACGTTCATGTCGCGTCTCCCGGGGTGGCCTGGGTGGTGGCGGTGAGCTGCTCGACGACCGCCGTCGCCTGCTCGCGGTCCATGCCGTCGATGCTCAGCGGTCCCGCTGCGGAGGCGGTGGTGACGGTGACGCTGGAGAGGCCGAACATCTGCTGCAGCGGACCGCGCACCGTGTCGACGGTCTGGATCCGCGACATCGGCGCGATCCGCCACTCCTGCCGCAGCCAGCCCGCAGCCGTGTAGACCGCGTCATCGGTGATCTCCCAGCGGTGCACCCGGTACCGCCACTGCGGCATCACCGCGGTGTAGACCGCGCCCAGCGCGGCGATCAGCACTGCGGGCAGCAGCAGCCAGAAGCGGGCGGGCTCGATCAGGACGCCCAGCACCACGAGAACGATCACCGGTGGGAGCACCAGCGCGAGCGCTTGAGCCGTCCACCAGCCGATCGCTCGTCGTTCGACCCGGTTGCGCGGCGGGCGCAGCCGCAGTCCGTCTTCGGACATCACAGCGGACCCCTTTCGTGGGTGGTGCTCAGGATTGTGTCGAACAGCCCGCGGACGCGTGGGGATTTCGTGCGGTTTCATGATCGCCGGAACCGCGCCTCCTGCGGGGGAGCGGCTCGCGGCGCCGTCCCGCGTCACCCGAGGGACTTCAGCTGCGGCCAGATCGCCGCCCAGGACTGGGTCCGGCCGGTGGCGATCCACCCCTTGAGGTCGTCGCCGGGGATCGCGGGCCGGACGTCGGTGAAGTAGGGCCGGATGGACTCCACGTCGCGCCCGTAGTAGACGACCGCGTCGATCTCGTCGGTCGGTGCGCCGAAGTAGCCGTAGCCCCGGTGCGGGCTGTAGACCTCGGGCATCGGGTGGTGCGCGCTGCCGACGTCGAGCATCGCCGCGGCGATGTAGCTGTCGCCGATCACCGCCGTGCGGCTGCGCTGCTCGGCGGGCAGCGCCAGGTACGCACCGGAGACGTCCCGGGCGATGCGGTCGCTGACCGTGTCGCTCTCGATCTTGGTGAGCGCCGCCGAGAAGGTCTGGTTGATCGCAGCGCCCGCGAACACCAGCATTTCCGCGGTGACCACCGAGAGTGCGTAGACAGGCCAAGCCGCCCACCCCCAGCGGGGCGGCTTGGCCTGCCTGCGCCGCTGCAGGCCCACGACCGCCGCCGCGATCGGCAGGCCGTACATCCCGATCAGGTAGTACGGGCGGCCGGCGGTGGCGACGAAGAAGACCCACAGCAGGATCGCCGTGACGGCGAACATCCGGTAGGGGCGCAGCCACGGTGCGCGCAGCAGCAGCCACAGGCCGCCGAGCACCAGCGCGGTGCCGAGCACCCCGGCGTAGAGCACCAGCTGCACTGCGGTGCCGTCGCGACCGCCGGAGAGCATCGGGGACTCCTGCGCGACGACCGACGACATCGCCAGCTGCGGCCACCCGTTGACCGCCTGCCAGATCAGCGTCGGCGACGCGATCAGCAGCCCGACACCGGTGCCCGCCCACAGCATCGGCCGGGTCAGGATCGCGCGCGGGCCCACGGCCAGGGCGCTGACCAGCAGGGCTGCGCAGAGCAGCACGACCTGGAACTTCACCTGCAGGTTGATGCCCAGCAGCACGCCGAACACCAGCAGCAGGCGGTCGTCGGCCGCGCCTTCGGAGTGCTGCCGCAGCCAGCGCACCACCGGCAGCAGCAAGGCGGTCCACAGCAGCGGCTCGAAGGTGTACGGAGCCGTCCAGTGACCGATCAGGTTGCTCCACAGCCCGGTCGCACCGGCCAGCGCAGCGATGGTCTGGGCTCGCCGGTCGGCGCCCAGCTCGCGGGCCAGCAGGGCGATCAGCACCACCGTGCCGCCGGTGGCGAGCGCGGCGGGCAGGCGGAGCACGAACATCGAGTCCGGCGCGATGAAGTCCATCGCCGCGGCGAGCAGCGGCGTCAGCGGCGGCTGGTCGACGTAACCCCAGTTCGGGTGGTACTTCCCGGCCGCCAGCATGTAGACCTCGTCGATCCAGTAGTCCCCGAACGCGCCCGCGACGGCGTGCACCAGGGCGAGGACACCGGCGATGGTCAGCACCGGCCACCGGGCCGGCGCGTGCAACCCGACCGGCGGTGCCGGTCTCACCTTCTGCGGATCGATGATCATGACTTCCCCCAGGGATCGTGATGTGGCATCGAGTAAATCCGGGTGGAGCGGGAGATCGACACTGCGGTTGGTCGTGAGCCGGGTGGACGAAGGTTGTGCCGTTCCGGGCCGGGCGCAACTTTCGTCTAGACCTGGGCGGCGCAGGCGGGATTCGGCTACGCGATCGGGGAAGGCGCCCTCTACCGTGGATCGGGTGAATCGACCGCCCTGGCGGCTTCTTTGGAACTCCCCGCGTGAGGCCGTATTCGACATCTGCCTGGTGATCGTGCTGAACGCGTTCGCGTACGCGTTCATCGTCGCCTTCCCGACCGACACGCCGTTGAGCGCCTACGACTGGGTCGGCGGGTTGTGGCTGACTCGCGTCCTCGACGTCGTGCTGAACCTCGGGCTGCTCGCGCGTCGCCGGTTCCCGATGGTGCTGCTGTGGATGATCACCGTGCTCTCGGTGGCCCAGGCCCTGCTCATCGAGCTCGGCCCGGGACCGTTCATGCAGGTCAACCTGGAAACCGATCCCTGGGTGCCCGGTGTCACGCCGTGGGTCCTCTACGCCGTGATCGTCTACGGTCGCGGTGCCCGCTCCCTCACCTGGGCGTTGATGGCCGTGGTGACCGTGGTGGGCATGAGGTTGTGGAACGTCTCCAACCCGGAGGTGATCGTCGCCGGTGCGGGCTGGACGATCTTCCCGATCGTGCTCGGCCTCTACGCCGCCGCGCGCCACAAGCTGGAGGTCGCGCTGCGGGAGCGCGCCGAACGCGCGGAACGCGAGCGCGAACTGCTCGCCGAGCAGGCGCGCGTGGACGAACGGGCCCGGCTGGCCGTGGAGATGCACGACGTGGTCACCCATCGCGTCAACCTGATGGTGCTGCAGGCCGGTGCGCTCGGCGTGCTCAGCGACGATCCCGCCGTGCACCGAGCAGCCGAGGAGATGCGCACCAGCGGTGGTGAAGCGCTCGCCGAACTGCGCGACCTGGTCGGCGTTCTCCGCCGCAGCGAGATCGAGCAGGACGAAGCCGAGGTCGCCCAGCCCACCGACGTTCCCGACCTCCGCGAGCTCATCGCCCGGTCCGAGGGCGTCGGCATGTCCGTGGAGCTGACCACGAGCGGCGACGCCGGGCCGGTCACCTCGGCCGTGGGCAGGACGGCCTACCGCGTCGTCCAGGAAGGGCTGACCAACGCGCACAAGCACGCGCCCGGCGCCGACGTGCACGTGCGCGTCCTCTACAGCGACGACCGGGTCCGCGTGAGCATCCGCAACACCGCTCCGTCCGGTCGCGTGCCCGAGCTCGCCGGCAGCGGAGCGGGAGTCGGCCTGCTCGGACTGCAGCAGCGCGTCGAGCTCGTCGGCGGTTCCTTGCGGTCCGGGCCCGTCGACGGCGGTGGATTCGAGGTCGAGGCCATACTGCCCGGGTACGTGCCCACCGAGGAGAGCGCCGATGCCTGAGACGGTCCGCGTGCTCGTCGTCGACGACGAGCCGATGGTCTGCGCGCACCTGCGGACGATCCTCGGATCGGCACCCGACATCGAGGTCGTCGACGACGCCCAGGACGGCGCCGCGGCCGTCGAAGCCGTCGTGCGGCACCAGCCCGACGTCGTGCTGATGGACCTGCGGATGCCCGGTGTCGACGGGCTCACCGCCACCGAGCGGATCTGCCGGATGTCCCCCGCCCCGGCGGTGGTCGCGCTGACCACGTTCGACGCCGACAAGTACGTGCTGCGCGCGCTGCGAGCCGGCGCCGTCGGCTTCCTGATCAAGTCGACTCCGCCGCAGGACCTCATCGGCCTGGTCCGGGTCGCCGCCGACGGGCACACCGTCCTCTCCGAGGAGGCGAAACGACGCCTGCTGGCGGCGACCGGCGGCGAGCAGGCATCCCGGGAGCGCGCGGTCCAGCTGATCCGCGACCTCACCGAGCGGGAGGTCGAGGTGCTCACCTGCCTCGGGCGCGGGATGTCCAACTCGCAGATCGCCGCGCAGCTGCACCTCTCCGAGGCCACGGTGAAGAGCTACGTGTCCAGGATGCTCGTGAAGCTCGACTGCGAGAACCGCTTGCAGGCGGGGCTGCTGGCCTACGACGCGGGCCTCGTGCCGCGATGATCTGAGTCACGCCCGTTCGTCACTGGGCCATCCGGGTGGATTGGTCCAACAGGTTTAACGATCAATCGAGTGAGCTCCACCGATTGGCTCTGGAATATTCCAACCAAGATCGGTACACCATAGGTGACGCGTTTCGAACGGTTGTCGGGGCCGGAAACGCGTCAGCGCCCTCGGTTCGGGGATCGATGGCGCACCGGTCGGAGGGGTCCGGCCGCAACGAGGGCACCCTCGGCGCATTCGGGGTGCGCCGAGGGTGCCTTTCTCCTTGTCTTCGAGGGCCCTCTGCCGGTGGTCTCTGTGCTCAGCGGTGCGGGTGGGGGAACCCCCGGCGGTGCGGGTTGCGAGGGTGGGGCAGTGAGAAAGGGAAGTTTTCATGAAAACTTCCCCACCATCCCCGCGTCACCACTCCCATCACCTCCACCCGCGTCGCCGGCTTCGCCGTATGCCTGGCGTTGGTTTCACCGGTGAGCAAATGTCGCCCGGGTGTTGCTTTTCCTTTGGCCATCAGGCTTGTGACCTGGGGATCAATGGGGAAAAGCGGCAAAATCCGTCTCTTTCGCGCTTGTAACGGGGTTGGTTAGTGTTCGGACAAGATTGCTGCGGGGAGCCGGTTGCGGGAAGGCAGGCCTTCGGCTGGAGTTCTCGTGGCAAGACCTTCGGACAAGGAGATTCACGATGGTCGATGCCTCACGTCGCCTGGCCCGGTTCGCCGGTGTCGCAGCGATCGCAGTCGCCGCGCTGACCTCGGCTTCCGTCGCGCAGGCGGCTCCGGCCGACGTCAACCCCAACATCGTCGGCGGACAGGACGCTCAGATCGCGGACCACCCGTTCACCGTTGCGCTGACCACGCCGGACGGTCAGCAGTTCTGCGGTGGCTCGCTGGTTTCCCCGACCAAGGTCCTCACCGCTGCCCACTGCACCACCGGGCAGCAGCCCGCTGACATGAAGGTCGTCAGCGGTCGCACCGTCATGAGCTCCACCGAGGGCACGGTTTCCGACGTCACCAACGTCTGGATCCACCCGGAGTACACCGACGCCACCAAGGGCTTCGACGTCTCCGTGCTGACCCTCGGTGCCCCGGTGCAGGAAGCTCCGATCGAGCTCGCCACCGCCGACGACGCGGCGTACGCCCCCGACACCCAGGCCACCATCCTGGGCTGGGGCAACACCACGGAGGGCGGGGAGCAGGCCGACAACCTGCAGATGGCGAACGTGCCGGTGAACGCCGACGACACGTGCTCCAAGGCCTACCCGGAGTACAGCAACGAGTCGATGGTCTGCGCCGGCGTGCCGGAAGGCGGAGTCGACAGCTGCCAGGGTGACTCGGGCGGCCCGATGGTCGCCGACGGTCGCCTGATCGGCGTCGTGTCCTGGGGTCAGGGTTGCGCGCAGCCCGGCTTCCCGGGCGTCTACGCCCGCGTCGGCGCGTACAACGACGTGATCACCGAGCAGATCAACTCCTGACGCGCGCTCCGGCCGGGGTTGTCATCCCGCTGGCTCCGGCCGGGCCCGCACCAGGAGCGCTGAAGGCCGCGGACGTCCCTCGTCCGCGGCCTTCAGCTATGCCCGCACCAGGCGCACCGACATGCCCAGCTTGGCGTCGGAGTGCTCGTCCGCCTCGGGGTCCTCGACGACCTCGGTGGCGAGCACGGCGCCTGCGATCTCGTCGTGGTGCGCCCGCACCGCCGATGCGATCTCCGCGGAACCGCTCCAGCGCAACGAGATCCGGTCGGCGATCTGCAAACCGCCCTGCTTGCGGCAGTTCTGGACGAACCGGACGATCTCCCGCGCCAGCCCGGCCAGCCTCAGCTCCGGCGTGATCTCGGTGTCCACCGCGATGGAGACCTCCCGCTGCGTCTCCGACGCCCACCCGGACCCCGGCACGTCCCCGGCCACGACCTCGCGGACGTTGATCTCCTCGGCGAGATCGGCGCGCAGCTCGGCCGGAAGATCCGGGCTGATCACGGCCGTCGCCAGCGGCTGGCGCACCTTGAGGTTCTCGTTGCGGCGCAACGAACGCCCCGCCGCCGCCAGCTTCCGCTCGACGTCGACCTGAGCCAGCAGCGTCTCGTCCACCAGCCCCGGATCGGGTTCCGGCCAGGTCGCGAGGTGCACGGATTCGGGGTGCCCGGGAGTTCCCGGGCGCACGCTGTGCTGCCAGACCTCCTCGGTGAGGAACGGGACGAACGGCGCCAGCAGCCGGGTCAGCACGTCCAGGCACTCGTGCAGCGTGCGCAGCCCGTTGAGCTCGCCGTCCCAGAACCTCGGGCGGGACCGGCGCACGTACCAGTTCGACAGGTCGTCCACGAACTCCGCCAGAACCCGTCCCGCACCGGCGGTGTCGTAGTCCTCCAGCCGCGAATCGACCTGCTGCGCGACCTGGTTCAGCCGAGCCAGCACCCACCGGTCCAGCACCGGTCGCTCGCCGGGCGGATCCGGTTCGCCCCACTCGGCCAGCGAGGCGTAGCGGTTGAAGAACGACGCCGTGTTCCAGTACGTCAGCAGCACCTTGCGGACGATCTCGCGCAGCGCCTCGTGCCCGACCCGGCGCGGTGACCAGGGCGAACCGCTGCACAGCATGAACCAGCGCAGCGCGTCCGCGCCGTGGGCGTCCATCAGCGGCAGCGGCTCCAGCACGTTGCCCAGGTGCTTGCTCATCTTCCGGCCGTCGTCGGCCAGGATGTGCCCCAGGCACACCACGTTGCGGTAGCTGGAGCGGTCGAACAGCAGCGTGCCGATCGCCATCAACGTGTAGAACCAGCCGCGCGTCTGGTCCAGCGCCTCGCAGATGTAGTCCGCCGGATAGGTGCGCTCCAGCTCCTCCGCGCTGCCGTCGGCGTGCGGGTAGCCCAGCTGCGCGAAGGGCATCGATCCCGAGTCGAACCAGGCGTCGATCACCTCCGGCACCCGCGTGGCCTCCGCGCCGCAGACCGCGCAGCCGAAGGTGATCTCGTCGATGTGCGGCCGGTGCGGATCGAGGCCGGCGAGATCGCGACCGGTGCGCTCACCCAGCTCGGCGCGCGATCCGATCGCCGTCACGTGGCCCTGCGGGCAGCGCCACAGCGGCAGGGGAGTGCCCCAGAAGCGGTTGCGGGACAGCGCCCAGTCGACGTTGCCCGCCAGCCAGTCGCCGAACCTGCCGTGCTTGACGTGCTCCGGGTACCACCGGGTGTTCTCGTTCTCCCGCTGGAGAGCCCGGTGGATCGCGGTCGTGCGGATGTACCAGGACGGCTGCGCGTAGTGCAGCAGCGGTGTGTGGCAGCGCCAGCAGTGCGGGTAGGCGTGCTCGATCGTCCCCTCGCCGAGCAGCAGGTCGCGCCGCCGCAGGTCCTCGACGATCACCGGGTTGGCCTCCTGGAAGAACATCCCGCCGACCAGCGGAAGCGCCGGGTCGAAACGTCCGTCCGAGCCGATCGGGTTGACCACCGGAAGACCGTTGGCCCGCCCGGCCGCGAGGTCTTCGGGGCCGAACGCCGGTGCCAGGTGCACCAGTCCGGTGCCGTCGGTGGTGGAGACGTGACCGGAGAGCACCACGCGGTGCGCGTCGGCGACCGCGACCAGGTCGAACGGCGGCCGGTAGGTGAGGCCTTCCAACGCGCGGCCGGACATCCGAGCCAGCTCGTCGCCGTCGACGGTGCCGGCCAGCGGCTCGGCGACCACGAACGTGCCGCGCTCACCGCGTTTGACCAGGTAGGTGACCTCCGGGTGGACGGCCACGGCGGTGTTGGACACCAGCGTCCACGGCGTCGTCGTCCACACCAGCAGCTCGGCGAACTCGCCCGCCACCGGGGCGTTGAGCGGTAGGCGCACGAAAACCGAGGGATCCTCGACCGTTTCGTAGCCCTGAGCGACCTCGTGGGCCGACAACGTCGTCTGGTCGCGCGGGCAGTACGGGGCCGCGCGGTAGTCCTCCACCAGCATTCCGTCGTCGAAGATCCGCTGCAGAGCCCACCACACGCTGTCCACGTAGGACTCGGACATGGTCCAGTAGGCCGTGGAGAAGTCGATCCAGTAGCCCATCCGCGTCGTGACGTCCTCGAACTCGCCGACGTAGCGCTGCACCGATTCCCGGCAGCGCGCGGTGAACTCGGCGATCCCGAAGCGCTCCACGTCCGGCTTGCCGGTCAGCCCCAGCTCGCGCTCCACCGCCAGCTCCACGGGAAGCCCGTGGCAGTCCCAGCCCGCCCGGCGCGGCACCCGGTATCCCTTCATGGTGCGGAACCTGGGGAAGACGTCCTTGAAGACCCGCGCCTCCACGTGGTGGGTGCCCGGTGTCCCGTTGGCAGTCGGCGGACCTTCGTAGAAGACCCACAGCGGGCCGTCGGCCGTCCGCTCCAGGCTCCGCTGGAAGATCCGGTGTTCCTGCCACCACTCGATGCGCCGCCGCTCGGCCTCCGGCAGGTCGATCGCCGAGGCCAGCGGGTGGAACGGAGAAGCCGATCTCATGCCCCCATGGTGGAGCCGCGCGGCCCTCGCGCGCTCGCTGTACTGTTCGGTAGGTCCCGGCTCGGGACGACGAGGGAGCAGGAGGATTCGAGGGGTGACGGCTGACGAAGCGGCCAGCTCGCACGGGCAGAACCTGGTGAAGTCGGCGGACCGCGCGTTGATCATCCTGGAGCTGCTGTCCCGGGGACGGCACCGGCTCAGCGACATCGCCGAGACGCTCCGGCTGCCGCTGTCCAGCGTGCACGGCCTGCTCGGCACCCTCGTGCACCGCGGTTTCGCCGAGTTCGACCCGACGACCCGCACCTACGGGCTCGGGCTCAAGGCCTGGACCGTCGGGCAGGGCTACACCGGGCACCGCGACATCGTCGGGCTGGCGCTGCCGCTGATGGAACGCCTCGCGCAGCAGACCGGTGAGACCGTGCAGCTCTCCCGGCTCGACGGCATCGAGAACGTCTACATCGCCATCGCCGAGTCCCCGCAGCCGATGAAGCTCGTCTCCGCCGTCGGCATGCGGTTGCCCGCGCACTCGGTCGCGCTCGGCAAGGCGCTGCTGGCGGGGTTGAGCGACGACGAGGTCGCAGCCCGCTACGAGGACGTCAAGCTGGAGCGATTCACCGACAACACGATCACCGAGCTCCCGGAGCTGCTCGCCCGGCTCGACGAGGTCCGCCGCGACGGCTACTCCGTCGACGACGAGGAGTACATCGTGGGCTGCCGTTGCCTGGCGGTGCCGATCCGCGACCACGCGGGAGAAGTCGTCGCGGGCATGTCCGTCTCGGCCCCCACTCCCCGCTGCGGCCCCGACTGGACCGAGAACACCAAAGCCCCCCTCACGCAGGTGGTGGAAGCGATCCACCACCAACTCCGCCACTGACCCTGCTCAAGCCGCACCAAGCCGCGTCGGGTCACGTCGGGTTCGCGTCCTCGCCCCTGGTCAGTTTTGGTCCGAATTGACCGGGCAAAACGGATATTGATCATGGACGGTTCGGACCAAAACTGCCCCTTGCCGCCCCACCACGGCCCCGCGGCGATCGGACGCTCCGCGATCAGCTCTGTGGGGCCGGTGGTTCGTGGGTCAGCCGAATTGGAGGGAGCGTTTTGCCAGGCCCCACCAGAAGCCTTGGATGGGGACCGTGTGGGAGCCGAGGTCGTCGCCCGCTGCCCCGAGGGTGACGAAGAGGGGTGCGAAGTGCTCGGTGCGGGGGTGCGCGAGCCTGCCGGCGGGGGCCTTGCGCTCGAAGTCCAGCAGCGCGTCGATGTCGCCCGAGGCGAGCGCCGCGCCGCCCCAGTCGTCGAACTCCACCGACCAGTTCGGGGTCTCCGGAGAGCGCAGGGCGGCCAGGTTGTGGGTGAAGAACCCGCTGCCGACGATCAGGACACCCTCGTCGCGCAGCGGCTGGAGCGACCGCCCGAGGCGCATCAGGGCTTCGGGCTCCAGCGTCGGCATGGAGATCTGCAGGACCGGGATGTCGGCGTCCGGGTACATCTCCTTCAGCGGCACGTAGGCGCCGTGGTCGAGGCCGCGGTCGGGCACGTCGACCACGGGCGTCTCGGCGCCGCCCAGCAGCGCGCGCACCCGTTCGGCCAGGGCCGGAGCGCCGGGGGCGGCGTAGCGGACGTCGTAGTACCGGTCGGGGAAGCCCCAGAAGTCGTAGACCAGCGGAACGGTGCTGGTCGCGCCGATCGCCAGGGGCGCTTCCTCCCAGTGCGCGGAGATGATCAGGATGGCTTCCGGGCGTCGCAGGTCGCTCGACCAGGCGGCGAGCTCGCCGGGCCAGAGGTCGTCGTCGGCCAGCGGCGGTGCGCCGTGGCTGAGGTACAGGGCGGGCATGCGATCGGCCATCGGGGCCTCCTAGTTCGAATTTGAATCAAATGTACCTCGTGGTTCAAATTCGAACAAGATAAGATGGGGGAGTGACCGAACCGCGCTGGCTCGACCCCGACGAGATGGCCGCCTGGAACGCCTTCGTCGAGGTGGGCAACCTAGTGAACCGCCGCGTCGAGCAACAGCTCCGCGAGCAGGCGGGCCTGTCCCACCCGCAGTACGAGATCCTGGTCCGGCTCTCCGCCGCCGAGGGGGGCGAGATCCGCATGTCCGAGCTCGCGCAGCTCGTGGTGACCTCCAAGAGCGGCCTGACCTACCAGGTCACGCAGCTGGAGAAGGCGGGGTTCGTGCGCCGCCGCACCTGCGACACCGATGACCGGGGCGTGATCGCCTGCTTGACCGAGGCCGGACGCCGCAAGCTGGAGGAGGCCGCGCCGGGGCACGTGGAGATCGTCCGCGAGCACCTCATCGACGTGCTCGACCGCGAGCAGCTGCGCGCGCTCGCCGACGTCCTGGGCACGGTCTCCCGCGAGTTGCGCGGGTCTTGACGACGCTCGTGCGCGCTGATCGGATTTCGCTTGCTCGAATCGTTTTCACATGAGCGAAGCGGGGTCGGGATGAGGTTTCTGAGGCTGGGGTCGTTCTCCGAGGAGCGTCCGCACGTGCTCGACGATCGGGGGCGGCTGTTCGACCTGAGTCCGCTGACCGGTGACGTCGACGCCGCGTTCCTCGCCGGTGACGGCGTCGCGCGCACCCGCGCGGCGCTCGCGGCCGGCGAGCTCGCCGCCGTCGACGACCCCGCGGACGGGACCGGGTCGCGGGTGGGCGCGCCGATCGCGCGGCCGATGGCGGTGCTGTGCATCGGGCAGAACTACGCCGCTCACGCCGCCGAATCTGGTTCGCGGCCACCGGATGTGCCGATCCTGTTCTTCAAGCACCCCAACACCGTGGTCGGCCCGCACGACGACGTGGTGATCCCGCGCGGCGCCGAGCAGGTCGACTGGGAGGTCGAGCTGGGCGTGGTGATCGGCAGGCGCGCGAGCTGCCTCGACAGCGCGGAGCAGGCCTTGTCCCACGTCGCCGGGTACGTGCTGGCCAACGACGTCTCCGAGCGCTCGTTCCAGAAGGAGCAGTCCGGCGGTCAGTGGTCGAAGGGCAAGTGCGCGCCGACGTTCAACCCGGTCGGGCCGTGGCTGGTGCCTGCCGACGAGGTCGGCGATCCGCAGGGGTTGCGCTTGCGCAGCTGGGTCAACGGCGAGCCGAGGCAGGATTCCAGCACGGCCGACATGATCTTCGGCGTCGGGGAGATCGTCCGCCACCTCTCGCAGTACCTGACGCTGGAGCCGGGTGACCTGGTGATCACCGGCACCCCGGAGGGCGTGGCGCTGTCCGGCCGGTTCCCGTTCCTGGCGCCCGGCGACGTGGTCGAGATGGAGATCGACGGCCTCGGTCGTCAGCGCAGCGCGCTGAAGTCGGCTTGAGGTTGCGCCGTTCGGATCAACCCGAACGTGAAATGCTTTCTATTTTACTTCGGGGTAGCTAGCGTCCGGTGCCGGAGCAGTTCGCGCATCGGAAAGGGCTTGGCATGGCGAGACGTTCACCGATCGCGGCCCTGGTGGCGATCATCGCGGGGTCGCTGCTGGTCGCACCGGGAGCCCATGCCCAACAGCCGGAGCCTCCCCGGTCGCCGGAGGACTACTGCCGCGAGCAGTGCCACGACATCCTCCCGCCGGGCCAGAACGGCAACGCGACCTTCGCCGAGCTGGTGTCGCACATGCTGCTGGGCACCCGCCCGAAGCACTCCGACGACCAGCTCGCCCAGTACGACGCGCTGGCCGGGGGTTACGAGCAGCTGACCACCGACACCGTGCAGGAGTTCTTCAACGACCACTCCTTCGGCGTCAAGCCCGACGACGTGGAGCGCACCTACCGGCCGCGCGCCGACGTCACCGTCGTCCGCGACAAGACCGCGGGCGTCCCGCACGTCTACGGCGACACCCGCTCCGGGACCACCTTCGGCGCCGGGTACACCACGGCCGAGGACAAGCTGTTCATGATGGACGCGCTGCGCCACGCCGGTCGAGGTGAGGTGACCCCCTTCGCCGGTGGGGCGCCCGCCAACCGCGAGCTGGAGCAGAGCTTCTTCTCCGTCGCCCCCTACACCGAGGAAGAGCTGCAGGAGCAGGTCGACCGGGTCGCGGCCCAGGGCGAGCGCGGCAAGCTCGCGATGCAGGACGCGCTGTCCTACGTCGACGGGATCAACGCCTACATCCAGGAATCGCACCAGGGGCGCTACTTCCCGGGCGAGTACGTCGCGACCGGGCACGTCGACCCGATCACCAACGAAGGGCGCATCGAGCCGTTCGAGCTCACCGACCTGGTGGTGCTCGCGTCGCTGGTCGGAGCCCAGTTCGGCGGTGGCGGCGGGGGAGAGGTGAGCAACGCCGTCGCCAAGATGGCGCTGATCGAACGCCTCGGTCCCGAACGCGGCGAGCAGGCCTGGAACACCTTCCGCGCGGAGAACGATCCCGAGGCCATCAGCACGATCCACGACGGAAGCTCGTTCCCGTACGGCAACACCCCGGCGAACCCGAAGGGCGCGGCGATGCCCGACCCGGGTTCCGTCGAGCAGCAGCAGCTCATCTTCGACGCGTCGGGCTCGGCGACGAAACCCGACGAGGAGACCCCGCGTCCGGCCGTCGACCGGCAGAACCCGTTGCGCGGCATGTTCAACGAGGGCATCGCGCCCGAGGGCATGGGCGAGCGCCGGGGCATGTCGAACGCGCTGATGGTGTCCGGCGAGCACACCGAGAGCGGGCACCCCGTCGCCGTCTTCGGTCCGCAGACCAGCTACTTCTCGCCGCAACTGCTGACGCTGCAAGAGCTTCAGGGGCCGGGGATCTCGTCGAAGGGCGCATCGTTCGCGGGCCTGAGCTTCTACACGCTGCTCGGCCGCGGCCAGGACTACTCGTGGAGCGCGACGACGGCCTCCCAGGACATGATCGACACCTACGCGGTGGAGCTGTGCTCGCCCGACGGCGGTCCGGTCACCAAGGAGTCGAACTCCTACCTCTTCCACGGCGAATGCCTGCCGATGCAGACGCTGGAGCGCAACAACTCCTGGAAGCCCAACCTCGGCGACGACACCCCGGAGGGGTCCTACCGGCTGGTGTCGTTCCGCACCCGGTACGGACCGGTGACCCATCGGGCCACTGTGGACGGAAAGCCGGTCGCCTACACCACCGCGCGCTCGACGTTCCTGCACGAGGTGGACTCGATCATCGGCTTCCAGGAGTTCAACGATCCCGGTGCGGTGAACTCCGCCGAGTCCTTCCAACGGGCGGCGCACGACATCAACTACACGTTCAACTGGTTCTACGCCGATGCCCACGACGCCGCGTACTTCAACTCGGGCGCCAACGTGGTGCGGCAGCCGCACCTCGACCCGAACATGCCGATCGCCTCCGACCCGGCCAACGAGTGGCCGGGCTGGGACCCGAGCACCAACACCGCCACCTACCAGGACTTCGAGGAGCACCCGCACTCGATCAACCAGGACTTCTACATCAGCTGGAACAACAAGCAGGCCCCGGGAACCGCGGGCGACCGGGTGGAGAAGGGCTCGGTGCAGCGCGGGGACCTCCTCGATCGCCGGGTGCGCGAGCAGATCGCCGCGGGCGACGAGTTCAGCCGCGTCGAACTCGTGCAGGCGATGGCCGACGCCGGCATCACCGACCTGCGCGCCGAGCGGATCGTGCCCGACCTGCTGCGCGTCATCGGGGAACCGGACGAGCGCGCGAAACCCCTGGTGGATCAGCTGCGCGCGTGGCTAGCTGACGGCGGCAAGCGCACCGAGACCTCGCCCGGCAGCAAGGAGTACGCCCACGCCGAGGCCATCGAGCTGATGGACGCCTGGTGGCCGCTGCTGGTCCGCGGCCAGTTCGAACCGGCCGTCGGCGAACCCGCCTACCGGGCGCTGACCGAGGTCATGCCGATCAACCAGTCGCCGTCCGGCTGGCAGAACGGCGAACCCGGACTGCACGTCGGCCAGAGCCACCAGGGCTCGGCGTTCCAGCTGGGCTGGTTCGGCCAGGTCTCCAAGGACATCCGCGGGGTTCTCGGCGAGCAGCCCCCGGGCGGCTTCAGCACACCGCTCTGCGGAAGCGGCGACCCCGCCACCTGCCGCCAGATGCTGCTCGACACCCTCGTCCAGGCCGCCGCCACGCCTTCGGAGGAGACCTACCCGGGCGACGACGAGTGCGAACCCGGCGACCAGTGGTGCGCGGACTCGATCGTGCAGAACAAGATCGGCGGCATCAACCAGGAGAAGATCTCCTGGCAGAACCGACCCACGTATCAGCAGGTGATCGAGTTCCCAGACCACCGCTGACCCGTTCGCCGGTACGCCTCTTCCGTCATTCGGCCCCGGCAAGTGATCAACGCTAGTAACATGGATCACTTGCCGAGAGAGGGCGGCGGGGATTGCGGGGTGCGGATCGCATGGAGGACACGGGGTCTTTGTCCGACAGCGTCGCGCTGACCAGGCGGTTGTTGTGGAACCGCAAGGTCGGTGGCGCTGCGGGTCAGCAGCCGGTGGTGGTTCTCCTGGGGCCGGCCGGTGCGGGGAAGACCGAAGCGCTGAAATCGATCTCGCTCGATTGCGGCAGCGGGGTCGTGCACAACCAGCCGCTGGACTTCGCTCAGGAAGAGCTGACCACGGTGGAAGTGCTGGCCCAGATCGCCTTCGGGCTGTCCCGCAAGTGGCCCGCCCGCAAGCCACCGCGTTTCACCAGGTTCGCGCTGGGGCTGCTCGCCGCGCAGACCTCGTTACCCGAGAACCGCGAGCAGGCCCGGGCCAAGCTCAACCAGGCCATCCGGGAGTTCGCGAAGAACCCCTCCGCGGAACGGATCGCGGAGATCCTCCGGCAGATGTCCGACGTGGCAGAGCCGCTCCTGGAGCCGGTGTGGGCGAGCACCGTGAAGCTCCTTCCCACGCTGGTGCAATACGCCGGTCGCAAGCCCCTCGCGAACGCGAAGCGATGGCACGCCGACATTCCCGAGGCTGAAGGCGCTCGTCCACTGGACGCGCTGATCCAGCTCAGCCTGCGTGGCCGGGCGGACGAAGCGGAGATGACCAGCTGGCTGACCTCGGCGTTCCTCGCCGACGTGCGCGAAAGCCACCC
This sequence comes from Saccharopolyspora tripterygii, assembly GCF_054778355.1. Lineage (NCBI taxonomy): Bacteria > Bacillati > Actinomycetota > Actinomycetes > Pseudonocardiales > Pseudonocardiaceae > Saccharopolyspora > Saccharopolyspora tripterygii. The sequence goes on from NZ_BAAGZP010000005.1 coordinate 87,036, forward strand.
GGTCATGGCCAAGCCCGAACCTAAGAGCCCCTGCGCGTGCATGAATCCGGCAGAGCACGCGCATCTGCACAACTGGGTCGTGCTGCTGGACAACGTCGACCACCGCGCCGGTCTTCGCTTCCTCGAAGACCTCACGGCCGCACGTGAACGGCATCTGCGGCAGCACGACGAACACGACCCGCTGCTGGTGATCGGTACCAGCGGGCGCTGGTACCCGGGCTGGGAAACCGACTGGTACCCGCCGTGGAAGTCGCTCCAGCACAAGCCCGACGACGTTTCCACCGTGCCACGTTCCCGGGACGTGGGCTACTGGCGCACGAACCGAACCGAACGCAAACCCACCGCCACCTACCTGCCGGTGCTGCTCGAAGCACTGGAGATCCAGGAGACCGCGCGGATTCTGGGAACCGGCGTCCGGTCGCCGGAAGCGCAGCTCGCGCAACGTGCCAGCGGGGGTCTTCCCCAAGCCGTGCAGACCATCAAGAAGCTGCTCGACGGTGAATCTCCGAACCGACGGCGCCGGGACGCCCTGTGGCCGACGGATTCGGCCGGATCCAGCTCGGTTCTGGAACGGTTGCACGATCTTCGACTCGCTCAGCACCTGCCCGACATCGACATGGAGGAGTTCGTCATCGCCGCCACGTGGGCGACAGCCCCGTGGCTGGTGCCGGCCGAGTCGACGAGCCTGTTGTCCCGGCCGCAGCTCGGCCGGATCCTCACCGAGTTGCGCACCGCGTTGTGGGTGATCGCCCCGGAACGACGTGGCGGCACCGAAGATCACACCGTGCTGCATCCTTGGATCGCGCGGAACCTGTTGCGGGCGTTGGCCGCACGCACCGAGGAGCCGTCGTACGCGACGCAGTTCAAGGCGATGCTCGAGGTCACCGTCGATTCGGAGCGCCAGGCGTACTGCCGGCTGGCGCTCGGCGATTTCTCGACGGTCGTGGACATGCTCGAGAAGCGGTTCGACCGGATACCGCATCAGGACTGGGTGGATCTCCTCGGTTTCGTGACCAGCGCTCCGGACGACAAGCCGTTGGACACCGACCACGACGATCTCTACCAGGCACTGGTGCGAGAAGACCTGCGCGGGAACGCGGAGGACCGCACCACGGTGCGCAACATCCTGGCTCGGCTGGTCGCGGCCGCGTGGTTGCTGGCCAATCCGCAGGCGGGTCCGGACGACGAGCGCAAGCGCATGGCCGCGCAGTGCTTCCGGGAACTGGCGCCGCTGTCCCGGAGGCCCGACGTCGCCGCATTGCACGAAGCCGCCCGGCAGACCGAGCGGACGTTCTAACACCCGAGGGAGTGGAACTGGGAATGTCTTCGTCGCCGACTTCGATGCCCAGCCCGGTGAATCCTTGGCCGTGGTGGCGTCGTCACAAGGTCATCCTGTTAGTGCTGGTGCTGATTCTGGTGGTCGGCGGTCTTGCCTGGTGGCGACCGTGGGAGCGCTGCGGTGCGGGGATGTCCGAGGTTGACGGTCAGTGCGTCGGACTGAACCTCGACGAGGCACAGGTCTGGAACGACGATCGCCTCAACGAGCTTCAGGGGATGAGCAAGGAGCAGAACAGGTCGAAGGAGCTGCAGGACAGCGGTGGCGAGTTCATCACCGTGGTCGTGCTCAACAACCTGACGCCCAATGGAGATGTCGACAGTGCTGGGCTCGGCAACGTGCAGCACGCAGTTGCCGGGGCGTTGGCGGCACAGGATCGGGCGAACAGGTCCCCGATCAGATCGCCGGTCCCGCCGGTGAAACTGCTGATGGCCAACTACGGTTCCGGGGCCGGCCAGTGGTCAACTGCGGTAGACGAGATCATCAAGCACAAGGATGAGCAGCACATCGTGGCTGTCGCCGGCTTGGGGCAAAGTCTGAGCGAAACACGCGAGGCGGCTGCCAGGCTTTCAGGAGCCGAGATCGCAGTCGTGTCCGCACTTGCCAGCGCGGACTCCATGAACACGATCCCTCCCGGCAACGCGCCGATCAAGCGGTTCTTCCGAATCAGCCCGACCAACGACGATGCTGCGAAGGTGGGCGCTCTGTACCTCCACGAGAGGTCCGCCCAAAACGTGTTGCTGGTACGTGACGTCAACGAGAAAGACATCTACTCGACCAACCTGGGAGCGGACTTCCGCAACGCGTATCAGGCAAAGTTCGGCGGCCAGGCTCTTGACGAGAAGACCTTCAGCTCACCGGAAGGTTTGAAGGAAGGGCTTGCACGCGAAAGCGCGATGCGCGGGCAATTCGCCGGTATCAGCAACTGGGTGTGTCAGCGGAGGCCGGACTGGATCTACTTCGCTGGCCGTGGGGCTGACCTGAAGTCCTTCCTCCGCGCCGTCACAGAAGGAGGGGCCTGCGCCAATTTGCCCACGGTCAAGGTGCTGACCAGTGATGACGCGTCCAGTCTGCGAGCTGCAGACCTGCCGCAGGGGGGCAGCACTGCCGTGGAGCTGTACTACACGAGCGTGGCGACCGGGGGCATGTGGCAGCCCAGTGACGACCGGCATGAGGCGGAAACGGCGGACTTCGCACGCTTTCAGGAGTTCTTCATCCCTCGCTACGGCCTAGCGCCCGACCTGCTGGACGGCTATGCCATGGCGCACCACGATGCCGTGCTGCTGCCGGTGACCGCACTGCGGAAGGTCGCAGAGAAAAACCCGGCGGAACTACCTACGTTGAATGAAAACGGTGTGCTGACAGCTGATTATTTGAGCAACACCTTCCCCTGCGAGGATGCTTTTCCCGGCGCTACCGGAAAAATCACGTTCTTCCCGGAGGGAAATGGCAACCCGGTGAACAAGCCGATGGCCATCATGCGTATGGCGCCTGATGGCATCACCAAGCATGACCTGCAGTGGCCGTTGGGCAAACCGTTCGTGCAGTCCTGCGGTTAGCACTGGCGATCCGGGAACGACGCGGGGGATGATCGCCTCGGTGTCGCTGATCGGAGGTTGTGGTGGAGTTCGGACGGCTTGACGAGATCCGAGATGACCTGACCGCGCTGTACAAGGATCTCCACGCGCACCCGGAGCTGTCGTTCCAGGAGCACCGGACCGCCGCTGAAGTCGCGCGGCGGCTGGAGGCGCTGGGGCTGGAGGTCACCACCGGGGTGGGCCGCACCGGCGTCGTCGGGGTGCTGCGCAACGGGTCCGGTCCGACGGTGCTGCTGCGCGCGGACTTCGACGGGTTGCCGGTGCAGGAGCAGACCGGGTTGGACTACGCGAGCGCGCAGCGGGCCACGTCGTCCGACGGGTCCGACGTGCCGGTGATGCACGCCTGCGGGCACGACATGCACGTCACCTGCCTGCTGGGGGCGCTGGACCTGTTGAACGACTCCCGTTCGAGCTGGTCGGGCACGGTGGTGGCGGTGTTCCAGCCCGCCGAGGAGATCGGGACTGGAGCGCGGGCGATGCTCGACGACGGGTTCCTGGAGCGGTTCCCGCGACCGGACGTCTGCCTCGGGCAGCACGTCTTCCCGTTCGAGAGCGGGTTCGTGGGCATGATGAGCGGTCCGAGCATGTCGGCCGCCGACTCGCTGAAGATCACCATGTTCGGCCGCGGCGGGCACGGTTCCCAGCCGCAGAACACCGTGGACCCGGTGGTGATGGCCTCGGCGACGGTGCTGCGGTTGCAAACCGTGGTGTCCCGCGAGGTCGCCGGCGATGACACCGCGGTGCTCACCGTCGGCTCGATCCGCGCGGGCACGAAGGAGAACATCATCCCCGACCAGGCGGAGATCCTGGTCAACATCCGCTCCGTCGACGAACGCGTGCGCGAACGGGTGCTGACCGCCGTCCACCGCATCGTCCGGGCCGAGGCGGTGGCCTCGGGCGCCGAGCGGGAACCCGAGTTCGAGCAGATCACCCGGTTCCCGCTCCTGGTCAACGACCCGGAGGCGGCTTCCCGCACCGGAAGCGCCCTGCGCGCTGCCCTCGGGGACCGCGTGCTGGACCTGCCACCGGCGATGGCGAGCGAGGACGTGGGCCTGTTCGGCGCCGAAGCAGGCGTGCCCACCTGCTACTGGTTCTTCGGCGGGACCGAGTCCGGCCGTTTCCGGGCGGCTGTGGCCGCGGACGACGTCGCTCGCGCGATCCCGGCCAACCACTCGCCGCACTTCGCACCCGCGATCGAACCCACCCTCACCACCGGTGTGAAGGCCCTGACCACGGCCGCGATCGAATGGCTCGGAACCCGCGGGTGAGCCAAGGTCGGTGGTGAAGCGGGCGCTGGAAGCGAGCCGAGGCGGCCGCTCACGACTGGGGAGGCGTCATGCGACTCGCGATCTTCGGTGCGACGGGTGGGACGGGGGCGCAGCTCGTCGAGCAGGCGTGCGCGGCGGGGTACGCGGTCACGGCCGTGGTGCGCGACGCGGACGCGCTGGAACCGCGCGCCCGGCTCACCACCGTGGAGGCCGACGTCATGGATCCGGCGGTGATCCCCCCGCATCTGAAGGGCAAGGACGCGGTCATCTCGGCGATCGGGTCCCGCAGCGCGAAGCGGCCCACGACCGTCCAGACCGACAGCACGCGCAGCATCCTGGAAGCGATGGCCGAGGCCGGGACCCGCAGGTTCCTGGTGATCAGCAACAGCGGGATGATCAGCGATCCCGCTGACGACCTGCTGACGCGTCGCGTGGTGAAACCGCTGCTGTGGCGAATCCTGAAGCACCCCTGGACCGACATGGGGCGCATGGAGGACCTGCTCCGCGCCTCAGACGTCGACTGGACGATCATCCGCCCACCGATGCTCACCGACAAGCCCGGCAGGGGCGTCTACCGCACGGCGACCAACGTGAGCCTCCTGGGCGGACGCAGTCTCTCCAGGGCCGATCTGGCCCATTGCGTGTTGCAGAACATCGCTGACACCAACAGTTCTCGCGCCGTCGTCACGGTCGCCGACTAGGGGTTGTTGATGTATCACCACGGGGAGGTCGTGTGGGTGGGGTGGGGAAGTTTTCATGAAAACTTCCCCACCCCACCCACACGACCTCCCCAGGAGTTCTCAGGGACGGTTCCGCAGCGTCAGGGCTTGGCCCAGGCGAGGTATCCGGATTCCAGTGCGGTCCAGAGGGTTCCGTCCGGGGCGAGGGTGAGGCCGTGGGGCTCGGAACCCGGTTTCGGGAGGTCGTGGACGTCGATCGCGCCGGTGCGATCGATGCGGCCCACTCGGCCGGCGGCCCACTCGGTGAAGTAGCAGCAGCCGTCGGTGGCCGCGGTGATCGCGTGCGGCCGGGCGGCGCGGTCGGGGAGCGGATGCTCCGTGATGTCACCCTCTGGGGTGATGCGGCCTATCTGACCTGCGCCGATCTCGACGAACCAGAGCGAATCGCGGTCCGCTGCGATGCCGACCGGTGCCGCGCCGGGCGTGGGCAGCGGGAAGGTGGTCACCGAGCCCTCGACGGTGATCCGCCCGATCGCGTTGGCCTGGTTGAGCGTGAACCACAGCGCTCCGTCGGGCCCGGTGGTGATCAGCGACGGGAATCCGCCCGGATCGGGCAGGTCGAAAGCGGTCATGGTGCCGTCGGTGGTGATCCTCCCGATCTGGCCGGTGCTCATCGCGGTGAACCACAGCGCCGCGTCCGGCCCGACCGCGAGTCCGTACGGGTTGGCCTCGGGCACGCCGAATCCGCTGACCGCGCCGTCCGGGCCGATGCGCCCGATCCGGTTGCCCTGGTACTGGGTGAACCACATCGCCTCGTCGGGGCCGGCGACGATCACGGTCGGCTGCGCGTCCGCGGGTCCGACCTGGAAACCCCGGTAGCTCCCACCGGGATCCAGCCGACCGACGCGCCCGTGATGGACCTCGGTGCACCAGATCTCGCCATCAGGGCCGGCCGCGACCCCGTACGGGCCGCAACCGGACTCGCCAACCGGCACCTCGGTGAATTCCACCCGAGAAGCGTCCTCCTGGAACCCGGCAGCGGCAACCGATTTCCGCGGCCGACGCGTCACTCCGGAGACCGGAACGCGGCCATGAGCGCGCGGGTGAGCGGCGCGCGATCCTCCTCGGGGATGGTCGCGAGGAGCTTCTCGTCGGCCGCGGTGATGGTGGTCTGCGCCGCGGTGCGGAGCTCGTCTCCGCGGTCGGTGACCTGGAGGCGGGCCGTCCGGCCGCGGCCGGCTTCGGTGGTGCGCTCGACGGCGCCGAGGGTTTCGAGCTGGTTGAGGGTGGCCTGCATGCTCTGCGCGGTGACCTCCGCGCGCCGGGCGAGCTCGCTGTAGGAGAGCCCCGGTTCGCGCGAGAGGTGGCCGAGCGCGGAGAGGTGCCGCAGCGACAATCCGCTGGCGCGGAGGTCGCGTTCGACTTGCTCGCGCAGCTTCCGCCCCAGGGTCATGATCAGGAAAGTCGGGCTCGGCGGCGGTGCGCCCTCGGGAACGCTCACCGGGCCATCCTCCCACCCCACCTTGAGTTGCAGCCAGGTTGCAACCTATGGTTTCAGTCAGGCTGAAACTAGGAGGACTCGTGGAAACCGCCTTGAACCTGATCTCGCCCGTGGTCATCGCGCTCGTCTACATCGCGCTGTGCTCGCAGCTGCCCGAGCCGACGCGGCAGAAGCTCAACGCGGTGATGGTCGCCGGCGCCGGGGCCGTCTACGTCTCCGGCGGCGGAATGGGCACGTGGGAGCTGGGCTTCGCGACCGCGCTCACCTTCTGCGCGTTCAAGGGGCTCACCGACTACCGCTGGATCGGCCTCGCCTGGCTGCTGCACACCGCATGGGACGTCGTCCACCACCTCAAGGGCGCACCGATCATCCCGGCTTTCGCGCACTCCTCGTTCGGCTGTGCGATCTGCGACCCGGTCCTGGCCGTGTGGATGTTCCGCGGCGCCCCGGCGATCCAGACCTGGTTCGCCACCAAGCGCGCAGCGGCCTGATCAGGAACGGAGTCCGTCCACCATCAGGTCGAGCAGCCGACCGGCCTGCTCGGGCTGGTCGGGGCCGCAGGACAGGAAGATCCCGACGATTCCGGCCACCACGTCCTCGGCGGGCACGTCGGACCGCAGGGACCCGTCCTCGGCTCCGGCGTCCAGCAGGGCTCGGGCGGCCTCGGCCAGCTCCGCTCGCTTCTCCGACAACGAGATCGACGACATGACCGAGCGCAGCGCTTCGGCCATCTCGCGCTTGGTCGCGATGTAGTCGGCGAAGCGGTTCATCCAGGACCGCAGTGCGGCGTCCGGCGGCTGGTCGGCGAGCAGTTCGGCGGCGCAGTCGCGCAGCGCGGCGAACTCGGTGCGGTACACGGCTTCGGCGAGCGCGTCCCGGGTGGGGAAGTGCCGGTACAGCGTGCCGATGCCGACGCCGGCTGCGCGAGCGATCGATTCCAGCGACACCGTCGCCGCGTCCGAGGTGAACGCCTCCCTGGCTGCCGCGATCAGGCGCTCTCGGTTCCGGCGCGCGTCCGCGCGCATCTCGTCGTCGCTAATCGGAGGATCCTCCGTTTCTGCTAGCGTGGCGGAAGCGGAGGATCCTCCGCCTAGCTCTCCACTATGGCAGGAGCGCACCATGAACATCTCCGAGGTGGCGCCCGGCGGCGTGGCGACCCTGGCCGGACGGCCGGTGGCGCGCGTCGGGTTCGGCGCCATGCAGCTGCGAGGACGTGACCGGGACGCTGCGATCTCGGTCCTGCGTCGTGCCGTCGAGTCGGGCGTCAACCACGTCGACACCGCGCACTTCTACGGTCGCGGCGAGGTGAACGCGCTGATCCGCGACGCACTGCACCCCTACCCCGACGACCTGGTGCTGGTCAGCAAGGTTGGTGCGGTGCACGCGCCGGAGACCGACGTCGGCTTGGCGCTCGCGCAACGACCGGAGCAGCTGCGCGCCGGGGTCGAGGAGAACCTCGCCCAGCTCGGCGTGGAGCGGCTGCCGGTGGTCAACCTGCGTCGCACCGACGCCCCGCCCGGCGTGGTCGCCGAAGGCGACCAGCTGGTCGACGTCGAAGACCAGCTGGCCGAGCTCTCCGCGCTGCGCGAGGAGGGCAAGATCGGCGGCATCGGGCTCAGCGCGGTCACCGCCGAGAAGCTGGAGCAGGCGCTGCCGGTCGGCGTCGCGTGCGTCCAGAACTCCCACAGCGTGCTGGACCGCCATGCCGAGCCGGTCCTGGAGGTCTGCCGCGAGCACGGGATTCCGTGGGTCCCGTTCTTCCCGCTGGGCTCGGCCTTCCCGGCCGGGACGGGATTCCCCGGGCTGTCGAAGGTCATCGAGAACCCGGTCGTGATCGACGTCGCCGCCGCGATCGGCGCCACCCCGGCGCAGGTGGGGCTGGCCTGGCAGCTGGCGCACTACGAGAACACCCTGCTCATCCCGGGAACCGCCGACCCCGGCCACCTCGACGAGAACATCGCGGCGGGCGGGGTGCGCCTGACGCCCGAGCTGCAGTCCGAATTGGACTCGCTGTCCGGAAAATCAGCTGACGGATCGGCGGTCCTGTGATCTCCTGACGAGCATGGGAGACGAACGCCTGTGGGCGTGCACCGCGGTTGACCTCGCCCAGCTCGTGGCCGACCGGCAGGTCAGCGCGCGCGAGGTCGTCGAGGCGCACCTCGATCGGGTCGACGCGGTCAACCCGCAGGTCAACGCGGTGACGGAGGTCTTCGCGGACACGGCCGCCGCCGAAGCGGCCGAGCTGGACGCCCGGCTCGCGCGGGGTGAGCCGGGCGGTCCGCTGGCGGGCGTGCCGTTCTCGGTGAAGGACAACACCGACGTCGCAGGACGGGCCACGACGCACGGGCTGCCGCGGTTCCGCGAGTTCGTGCGGCCGGTGGACGCGCCGCCGGTCGAGCGGCTGCGCCGGGCGGGGGCGATCCCGATCGGGCACACCAACCTGCCCACCATGACCCTGCGCGGCATGCACACCGTCAGCGAGCTCCACGGGCACACCATCAACCCGTGGGACCGGACGAAGACCCCGGGCGGCACCAGCGGCGGTGACGCCGTCGCCGTGGCGACCGGAATGGCGCCGGTCGGGCTGGGCAACGACTCCGGCGGTTCGCTGCGCAACCCGGCCACGTTCGGCGGGGTCTGCGGCCTCAAGCCGAGCACCGGGCGGTATCCGTCGGACCACCGCTTCGGCCCGGACGACCCGTCGTTGAGCTCGCAGGTCATCCCGGTCGACGGGCCGATGGCCCGGACCGTGGGCGAACTCCGCCTCGCGCACCGAGCGCTGGTGGGCACCGAAGCGCGTGATCCGCGCGCGGTCCCGGTGCCGGTCGAGGGGCCGGATCTGGAGCGCCCGATCAAGGTCGGTTTCGTCGTCGACCCCACCGGCAGCGGCGTCGACGCCGAGGTGCGGGCGGGTCTCGTCGGCGCGGCCGACGCGCTCACCGACGCCGGGTACGAGGTCGTGGAGGTCGAGCTGCCGAGGCTGCAGGAAGCGCTCGACACCTACGGCAAGATGATCATGACCGAGTTCGCGCCCGGCTGGCCGATGATCCGCGACCTGGTCGGTCCCGAGGCGGCCCGCTACATGGAACTGTCCATGCAGGAGGGATCACCGGTCGAACTTCCGGAGTACCTGGGGCTCACCGGAACTCGTCTCGGCATCCAGCGCGCGTGGGCGCAGCTGATGGACGAGTACCCGCTGGTGCTCGGTCCCGTCAGCACCAGGCTGTCGTTCGAGCCGGAGGAGGAATCGCGCGGCCTGGAGGAGTTCCGCGCTTACGGCAGATCGATGGCGTTGTGCACGGCGAGCAGCTTCGTCGGAGTCCCAGCGGTGGCGGTGCCCACCGGAACCGCCTCGGGCCTCCCGCGCGGAGCGCAGGTGATCGGCCAGATGTTCCGGGAAGACCTCTGCCTGGACGCGGCCGAGGTGATCCAGGGCGCGTTCCAACCGAGCACCCCGATCGACCCGCGTTAGGAGTTGTTTGTGGGTTGCTTTGCTTGGCGGTGCGGGTGGCGGAACCTGAGCGCCTTCGTGGTCTCCGTGCGCCGCTCCTGATGTCTTCCGCTTACCCCGGGGTGGACATCGGCGTCCTGGCGTACTCGCCACGAAGGCGCTGGCGAACCCGCGGCGGTGCGGGCTGAGTCCCACACCTGAAACAGCGGCTCCGCCGCAATCCTCAACTACGCCTAGGCGCTCATCCCTCGCCAGAGGAGGTCGATGAGCTCCGCCGTCTCAGCGCGCCAGTCCCCCTTGGGGTCGAGGTAGAAGAGGCCGCCGAGGCCGCGCAGCACCGTTTCCGGGTTCAGGTCCGGGCGGATGTTGCCGGCCTCGGCGTTCGCGATCAGCAGCGGCGTGAGCGCGTCGAGCAGCTTCTCGTGGGCGTTGACCGGGAGCTCGGCCGGCGAGGACGTGGCGGCGACGAGCGCCTTCGCCAGTCCGCGCTTGGTCATCATGTAGTTCGCCAGGTGGTCGGTCGCCCAGGTGCGGAACGCCTGTTCGGGCTCGTGGGTGGCCAGCAGCTTCGGGACGACTTCGCCGAGGAGTTCGAGCTCGCGCTGGTAGACGGCGATGATCAGGGCCTCGGTGGTGGGGAAGTGCCGGTAGACGGTGCCCACGCCGACGCCGGCCTGCTTGGCGATGTCGTTGAACGAGACCCGTTCCGAGCAGGCGAGCGACCTGGCGCCGACGTTGAGGATGGCCTCGTGGTTGCGCCGGGTGTCGGCGCGGCGCGGGTTCACCGAGCCCGTGGTCATCGTTCCTCCCCGCTCGTCCACCTGGTCTTCACCCGGAATGTAGTGCACCGCAATGGGGGCTTGGGCATTCTTGAGGGCGAGAACATACGTGCTCGTTGATGACCGGATAATTATCCGGTAGCTTGGTCTCAGCTGAAGTGGATGAGTATCCGGTTCAGCCTTCGAGTTTAGCTCCCACCACCACGAGCATTCCGCCGTGGCGTTCCGGCGTCAGGGCGGGGAAGAGATTCTGTGGACATCTCCCTGGAAATCAACGGTAGGACGGAAGAGCTCAGCGTCGAACCCGGCGTGACCCTGCTCGACGCGCTGCGAGAGAACCTCGGCGTCACCGGCCCGAAGAAGGGCTGCGACCGGGGGCAGTGCGGCGCCTGCACGGTGCACGTCGACGGGCGCCCCGTCCTGTCCTGCCTCACCCTGGCCGCCACCGTGCAGCAGCCGGTGACCACCGTCGAAGGGCTCGCGGACGGCGAGTCGCTGCACCCCGTGCAGCGGGCCTTCATCGAGCAGGACGCGCTGCAGTGCGGGTTCTGCACGTCCGGTCAGGTCATGTCGGCCGTCGCGGCGGTCGACAAGGACGTCGAGGACGTCCGCGAGTTCATGTCGGGCAACATCTGCCGCTGCTCGGCCTACCCGAACATCGTCGCGGCAGTTGAACAAGCTAGGCGGGCGGGCTGATGCGCTCCTTCGAACTGACCGCACCGAGCACGATCGACGAGGCGTTGGGCGACACCGGCGCCTTCCTGGCCGGCGGCACCACGCTCGTGGACCTGATGAAGCTCGACGTGCTCACCCCGCAGCGGGTGCAGAACATCAACGGCCTGCCCTTGCGCGGGATCGACACCTCCGACGGGCTGCGCATCGGCGCGCTGGAGCGGATGAGCGACGTGGCCGAGAACCCCGGTGTGCCACCGGTGATCTCGCGCGCGCTGCTGCAGAGCGCGTCGCAGCAGCTGCGCAACATGGCCAGCATCGGCGGGAACCTGATGCAGCGCACGCGTTGCGGCTACTTCCGCGACACCGACATGCCCTGCAACCGGCGTGACCCGGGCAGCGGTTGCCCGGCGGTCGAGGGTGCGAACCGGATGCACGCGATCCTCGGCACCAGCGATGCGTGCGTGGCCACGCACGCCAGCGACCTGGCGGTCGCGCTGGTCGCGCTCGACGCCGAGGTCCGGCTGGTCAGTGCCTCCGGCGAGCGCACCGTCAGGCTCGCGGACTTCTACCTCCAGCCGGGTCAGACGCCGGAGGCCGAGCACGACCTGCGCGAAGGCGAGCTGATCGGCGAGGTCGTCGTGCCGAAGCTGGACTTCGCCGCCCACTCCACCTACGTCAAGGTCCGCGACCGGCAGTCCTACGAGTTCGCCCTGACGTCGGCCGCCGTGGCGCTCGACGTCCGCGACGGCGTGATCGCCGACGCTCGCGTCGCCGTGGGCGGAGTCGCCACGGTGCCGTGGAAGCTCGGCGTCGTCGAGGACCTGCTGCGCGGCAGGCCCGCCACCGAGGAGACCTTCGAAGCCGCCGCTGCTCTCGCCGCCGAAGGTGCGAAGCCGCTGTCCGGCAACGCCTTCAAGGTGTCCTTGCTGAAGCGGACGATCGTTCGCGCCCTGCTCGAAACCACCGAAGGGATGCAGCTGTGACCAGTCGGCTGGACGGTCCGCTGAAAGTCACCGGACAGGCCAAGTACGGGGCCGACAACAACCTCCCCGGAACGGTCTACGGCTATCTCGTGCTCAGCACGACCGCTCGCGGTGAGATCGAGAGCATGGACGTCACCGCGGCCAAGAGCGCGCCCGGCGTCGTCGCCGTGTACACGCCGTTCGACAAGCTGGAGCTGACCACGCCCAGCTCGATGCTCGGCGAGACCTGGGTTCCGCTGCAGAACCGCGAGGTCTCCTACTACGGCCAGCCGATCGGCCTGGTCGTGGCGGACTCCTTCGAGCGGGCGCGCGACGCGGCAGCGCTCGTGGAGACCGGTTACCAGGTGGCGCCCGCCAGGACCTCGTTCGAGGACGGGATCGCCGAGGCCGAGGCCGCGCCGGGTCGCGAGGACCTGGAGATCCTCGACCCCGATGCGGACCTGGATTCCATCGCGGATGCCTTCGGGACCAGCCCTGTCGTCGTCGACCAGACCTACTCGACCGCGACCCAGAACCACGCCGCGATGGAGCCGCACTCGGCGGTCGCGGTGTGGGAGGGCGACGAGCTCACGCTCCACACCCCGAACCAGGGTTCGCACATGACCGCCGCGGACGTGGCGACCGCGCTCGGTGTCGACGCCTCCAAGGTGCGCGTGGTGAACCCGTACGTCGGCGGCGCTTTCGGCGGCAAGGGCAAGACCTCCACGCCCGCCTTCCTGGCCGCGGCGGCGAGCCGCGCGCTGGGTCGTCCGGTCAAGATCGTGCTCAGCCGCGAGCAGGTGTTCACCGCGACCGCCGGACGCGCGTCCACGCGGCAGCGGGTCGCCCTGGGCGCCGACCGCGAAGGCCGGTTGATCGCGGTGCAGCACGACTCGTGGTGCAGCACCGACGCCGCCCGCTCGTTCGTCGAGCCGACCTCGCACGGCACGTCGCTGGAGTGGTACGCGACCCCGAACCTCGCGGTGTCCCAGCGGATCGTGCCGCTGAACATCCCGCCGACGACGTTCATGCGCGCTCCCGGCGAGGCACCGGGGTCGTTCGCGCTGGAGAGCGCCGTCGACGAGCTCGCGATCGAGCTGGAGATGGACCCGATCGAGCTGCGCAAGCGCAACAACTCGACGGCCCCGCCCGGCAAGGACCTCCCGTGGTCCAGCAAGCACCTCGACGAGTGCTTCACCGTCGGATCGCAGCGCTTCGGCTGGGCCAACCGCAGTCCGCAGGGCCGCACCGAGGGCGACTGGCAGGTCGGCATGGGCGTCGCCGTGGCGATGTTCCCGGCTCTGCGGTTCCCGGCGACGGTCGGCATCGAGCTGCGGGCGGACGGGACGGCGGTGGTCTCCACCAGCGGCGCGGACCCGGGAACCGGCCTGCTCACGGTGATGTCGACGATCGGCGCGGAGGCGCTGGACCTGCCCGAGGAGCGGATCACCCCGCAACTGGGCGACTCGGCGCTGCCGCCCGGCGGCATGTCGGGCGGTTCGACCGCGACCGCCAGCGTCGGCACCGCGATCCAGCTCGCGGGCGTCGCGGCGGTCGACGAGCTCACAGCGCTGGCCTCCGGGCCCGGTGCGCCCTTCGAGGGCAAGGACGTCACCTACGCGCACGGCGAGCTCTTCGCCGACGGCGAGACGATCGCCTTCGGCGACCTGTTGCGCCGGCTGGGCCGCGAGTCGGTGTCGGTGAGCGGGTCGTCGGCTCCCGGCGAAGAGCTGACCAAGCACTCCTTCAGCTCGTTCGGCGCGCAGTTCGTCGAGGTCAAGGTGCACAAGTGGACGCGCGAGATCAGGGTGTCCCGGATGCTCGGCGTGTTCGACTGCGGCCGGATCATCAACGACAAGCTGGCGACCAGCCAGCTGCAGGGCGGCATGATCTGGGGCCTGTCGGCGGCGCTGCACGAGGGCATGGAGATCGAGGGCAGCGGGCGGGTGGCCAACGGTGATTTCGCGAGCTACCTGCTGCCGGTCAACGCCGACATCGGCGAGGTGGGTGTGGAGTTCGTGAAGTACCCGGACACCCTGCACAACTCGGTGGGCGCCAAGGGGCTCGGCGAGATCGGCACGGTCGGCGTGGCCGCCGCGGTCGCCAACGCCGTCTGCAACGCCACCGGCGTCCGGGTCCGCCACATCCCGATCACCATTGAGAACCTCCTGGTGGACTGAGAGAGCACAGCCGGGAATCCCAGTTTTAGTCCAAACCGAGCCATGATCATGTCCGAAATGTCGGCTCAGTTGGGACTAAAACCGGGATCCACCGTGATCACCACGTTCCGCTCGCGGTGGCCTTGGCGAGGCTTCGCGGGAGGTGGGCAGTTTTGGTCTGAACTGCCCGCCTCCCGCGTCCGTTTTTCCGGGTCAATTCGGATCAGAACTGCCCGCGGCCTCAGGGCGTGTAGGAGCCGGGGACCGTCCTGTTGATGACGCTGATGCGGTTCCAGGCGTTGATGGCCGCGATCAGCATCACCAGCGCGGTCAGCGTCTCCTCGTCGTACTGCTCCCGCGCCTTCTCGTAGACCTCGTCCGGGACGCCGTGCGGGTTGTCGGCGAGGCGGGTGCCGGATTCGGCCAGGTCCAGGGCCGCGCGCTCGGCGTCGCTGAAGTGCGGCGACTCGCGCAGGCCGCGACCTGGAACAGCCGCTCGTCGGTCTCGCCTCCCTGCTGGGCGTGCTTGCTGTGCATGTCGACGCAGAAGGCGCAGCCGTTGATCTGGCTGACCCGCAGCTTCACCAGGTGCTGCAGGCCCTGCGGGATGCCGCTGCCTGCGAGGTAGGCCTCCAGCGAAGCCATCGCCTTGTACCCCTTGCCCGCCTTGGCCGGAATGTCGTCGATCCGTCCCTGCATCGTTCACTCCTTATCGTGGATATCTGTTGTCCAGAATCTGTGGATGTGCGAATCCCGTGCGGGGCGGGATTTTTCGCTCAGGTGCGGGTGTCATCGAACCAGCGGCGGACCCGCTCGGGTGCGGCCGAGGAGTGGCCTTCCACCGTGGACGCGATGTCGGCGATGGTCTGCGAGGCCAGTTCCCGGCGCCACGCGAGCTCGGCCTTGCGCATGGAGGTGTGGATCGCGCACGGCGTCTCGCTGCGGACGCCGCTGTCGGATCCGCCTCGATGACGGATCTCGGTGCAGCGGAACGCCTCCTCCTCGCCTTCGATCGCCGCGACCACATCCATCAGCGTGATCTTCTCCGGCGGCCGTGCGAGCCGGAATCCGCCGCGCGGACCGGAGGTCGAGGTGAGGATCCCCGCGCGGGCCAGCGCCTGCAGCTGCTTGTTCAGGTATGCGGCGGGAAGTTCGTAGAACCCGGCGAGCTTCGCGGCCGGGACCGCGCGTTCGTCGCCGAGCCAGGCGAGGTTGAGGCAGCTGTGCACCGCCCACTCCACGCCCTCGTTCATCCGCACAACCAGGACACTATGTGTCCAGGATTAAACCTGGCAACCGGGAATGGCCTGGGCCACTCGGGTCTGAACGCGATCTTGCGCGTTCCGCGGCGTGCGGGGGCGGCGTAATTTCGGCTCTCGTTCACAGGCGAATACCGATTGGGGAACCGAACATGCCGATGTCCAGGCGATCGTTCATGATCTCCACCGGTGCACTGGTCGCGGGCGCGACCGTGCTGCCGATCTCCCAGCAACGCCTCCCGATGGCCGGCGCGGACAGCTCGTGGCTGGCCGACGCGGTGCTCTACCAGATCTACCCGCAGACCTTCGCCGACACCGACGGCAGCGGGATCGGGGACTTGCAGGGCATCATCGACCACCTCGACCACCTCCAGTGGCTCGGCGTCACCGCGGTGTGGATGAACCCGATCTTCCCGTCGCCGCTGACCGACGCGGGCTACGACGTCTCCGACTACGTGGGCGTGCACGAGCGCTACGGCACGCAGGACGACGTCGCGCGGCTGACCGACGAGGCCCGCCGCCGAGGCATCCGCATCCTGTTCGACCTGGTCGCGGGGCACACCTCCGACCAGCACCCGTGGTTCCAGAACTCCCTGCAGGACTCCGGGGACGACCGGTTCATCTGGGCGAGCCCGGACCAGTTGCCGCCGGACGGCAGCCTTCCCGACGGCTTCGTGGCCTCGCCCGGTCCGCGCGAGGGCGCGTTCCTGAAGAACTTCTACGACACCCAGCCGGCCATCAACTACGGCTACGCGCGGATGAACCCGGACGAGCCGTGGCGTCAGCCGGTCGATGCCGAAGGTCCCAAGCGCAATCGGGAAGCGATGCGCGAGGTGATGGATCACTGGCTGAAGCTGGGTGTTTCGGGATTCCGCTGCGACATGGCGGGCAGTCTGATCAAGGACGATCCGGACCTCGTCGAGACGGGCGAGCTCTGGGGCGAGATGGCGGCGTGGCTCGACGAGAACCACCCGGACGCGGTGCTGATCTCGGAGTGGGGGGATCCGGCGGTCGCGGTGCCCGCCGGGTTCGACGGCGACTTCTTCTTCCAGACCGGCGAGGCGTGGAAGTCGTTGTGGCAGGACAACCCGTACTTCGGTGCTGACGGGACCGGCACGGCCAAGACCTTCATCGACGCCTGGCGAGATGCGGAAGCGGCGATCGGCAGGCCGGGAGGAGTGCTGCTGCCCTCGGCCAACCACGACACGGCGTTGCGGCTGAACAACGGCGTGCGGACTCCGGAGGAGATCCCGGCGGCATTCGCGTTCTGGCTGACCTGGCCGATCGTCCCGCTGCTCTACTACGGCGAGGAGATCGGGATGCGGCTGATCGAGGGGCTTCCCGACGTCGAGGGCAGCGACGGCAGGCAGAACAACCGGACCCCGATGCAGTGGAACGGCGGGACCAACGCGGGGTTCTCCACCGCACCGGCCGAAGAGCTCTACCTGCCCATCGATCCTGACGAGAACCGGCCGAACGTCGAGGCACAGCGCGGTGATCCGGGCTCGCTGCTCAACCTGGTGCAGCGGCTCCTCGCGCTGCGCGCGAACCACCAGGAGCTCGGCATCGCGGCCGAGGTCGAGGTGTTCCACGACGGCTACCCGCTGACCTACCTGCGGGGTGACCGGTTCCTGGTGACGACCAACCCCAGCCGCGACTCGGTGACCGTCACGGTCCCCGACGACCGGCTGGCGAACGCGGCTCCGGTCGAGGACTCCGGAGTCACGATCAACGGCCGGGAGATCACCGTGCCGGGATTCGGCTACGCCGTGCTGGATCTTCGGCCGTGAGCACCTTTCCTCGTTCACTCGGATGACGTAGATTCGGCGCCGCTGTGTGAATACGTATTCAGGCGAGGAGCTGGGTGCAGTGGTGTCGAGGCGTTCGTTCATGATCGGTACGGGTGCGGTGCTCGCCGGAGCTGCGGTGATGCCGATCGCGCGGGTGAGTCCCGCAGCGGCGTCCGGCCAGCCCTCGTGGCTGGCTGACGCCGTGCTCTACCAGGTGTACCCGCAGAGCTTCGCCGACACCGACGGCGACGGGATCGGCGACCTGCGGGGCATCACCGAGCACCTCGACCACCTGGCTTGGCTGGGAGTCACGGCGATCTGGGTGAACCCGGTGTTCCCGTCACCGTTCACCGACGCCGGTTACGACATCACCGACTACGTGGGCGTGCACCCGCGCTACGGATCGCAGGAGGACGTCGGGGCGCTGGTCGAAGCGGCCCGGGCGCGCGGCATCCGCGTGCTGTTCGACCTCGTCGCCGGGCACACCTCCGACCAGCACCCGTGGTTCCTGAACTCCTTGCAGGACAGCACCGACAGCCGCTACGTGTGGGCGACTCCGGATCAGCTGCCGCCGGACGGCAGCCTGCCGGAGGACTTCGTGGCCTCGCCCGGTCCGCGCGAGGGCGCGTTCCTGAAGAACTACTACGACACGCAACCGGCCATCAACTACGGCTACGCGCGGATGAACCCGGACGAGCCGTGGCGCCAGCCGGTCGATGCCGAAGGTCCCACGCGCAACCGGCAAGCGATGCGCGAGGTGATGGATCACTGGCTGAAGCTGGGTGTTTCGGGATTCCGCTGCGACCTGGCCGCCACGCTGGTCAAGGACGACCCGGGGTGGGTCGAGACCGGAAAGCTGTGGGGCGAGATGCGCGCGTGGCTCGGCGAGAACCACCCGGACGCCGTGATGATCGCCGAGTGGGGCGACCCGGCGACCTCCGTGCCCGCGGGGTTCGACGGCGACTTCTTCCTGCCCGTCAACGGTCCAGGTGATGGTGCTCCGTGGAAGACGTTGTGGCAGGACAACCCCTACTTCGGCGCCGACGGGACCGGCACGGCGAAGGTGTTCGTCGACGCCTGGGAGCAGACGGAGCAGACCATCGGCAAGCCGGGCCACATCCTGCTGCCATCGGCCAACCACGACGGCGCGTTGCGGCTGAACAACGGCGTGCGGACTCCGGAGGAGATCCCGGCGGCGTTCGCGTTCTGGCTGACCTGGCCGACGGTCCCGACGCTGTACTACGGCGAGGAGATCGGGATGCGGCTGGTCGAGGGGCTTCCCGACGTCGAGGGGAGCGCGGGCAGGCAGCACAACCGCACGCCGATGCAGTGGGACGACGGCCCCAACGCGGGGTTCTCCACCGCGCCCGCCGAGAAGCTCTACATCCCGCAGGACCCGGACCCGAACCGGCCGACCGTCGCCGGCCAGAAGGCCGACCCGGGGTCGCTGCTGAACTTCGTGCAGCGGGTCATCGCGCTGCGCAAGCAGCACCCCGAGCTCGGCAGCGGCGGTGGGGTCGAGGTGTTCCACGACGGCTACCCGCTGACCTACCTGCGGGGTGACCGGTTCCTGGTGACCGTCAACCCCAGTCGCGAGCCGGTGACCGTTGAGGTCCCCGACGACCGCCTCGCCCACGCCCGCCCGGTGGAGGACAGCGGCGTGCGCGTCGACGGCCAGACCCTCCAGGTCCCGGCCTTCGGCTACGCCGTCCTCGACCTCCGCTGACCTCGCCCTCTCCCGGTTTTAGTCCAAACCGAGGACGCTTCGTGCCCGAAATGTCCGCTCAGTTCGGACTAAAACTGGGACGTGGTGAGGTCTCGGGCGCTTGAGCGAGCGGGTCTCCGGGGTGGATCAGGGATGGGTTCGGGGTGGTTCCGGACGCCGGTGGCGCGGGGTGGCGGCGAAGGTGGTGGACGTCGCCGCACCACCCTGGGAGGAACGGAAATGGACCTCAGCCGCGTCTACGAGATCCGGGTCCCCGGTTTCGCCAACGACGCCGAAGCGATCGCAGCGCAAGACCCGATCGCGCGCCTGCTGTGCCCGGACGAGTTCCACCGAGCCCCGTGCGAGATCCCGTGGAGCCTGTCCGTCGCGGACGACCCGGACGTTCCCGAACGCGGAGTCCTCGTGGTCGCCGTGCTCACCACCCGCTCGAAGGCGCTCGACCTGCTGCGCCCGATCGGCGAGGTCACGGGCCGTCCGGCGCACCTGCTCGACGCCGACCCCTCGGACTACGAGGCGCTCGTCGAGCAGCACCGGATCGAAGCGCTGATGTCCCGCTGATCGCGGGAGTTCACCTGTTGTGGCCGACGAATTCCCGATCACCGATTAGCATCCTCCGCGGTTGACCACTCGCGCGGAGGGACTCCAGATGATCAGCAGGACCGCCACCACCGCCACAGCGGCGCTTCTCGCCCTCGCGGTCGCCCCCGCGGCCGAGGCCGAGGACACCTACGCCGACTACGCCGACCTGGCCGCCCACGAGACCGAAGGCGTCGACTACCGGCGCGCCGTGCGCGACGGGAGCACCGACGTCGTCCACATCGCCATCCACGGCGGCGGCATCGAACGCCCCACCACCGAACTCGCCGACAGCGCGGCCACCTCCGGTGACCACGGCTTCGGCACCTTCGAGGGGATCAAGCCCTCGGGCAACAGCGTCCTGCACATCACCTCGACCCACTTCGACGAACCGCAGATCAGCGAGGCCGTGGCCGGTTCCACCTACACGGTGTCCTGGCACGGAGCCAAGGGCGACGAACCCACCACCTACGTCGGTGGCCTCGACACCGAGCTGCGCGACGCCGTTCGGGAGGAGCTCCGCGAGGAGGGCTTCGACGCGCCCGACGCGCTCCCCGACGGCCTCACCGGCGAGGACCCGGACAACATCGCCAACCGCAACACCCGCGGCAAGGGCGTGCAGCTGGAGCTCACCCGCGCTCAGCGCGACGCCCTGGTGAAGGATGGCGTTCCCACGGCGGAGTTCGACGACTACGTCGCCGCCGTCGAGAGGGCCGTCAGCCGTCGATGACCATCGGGGCCGAGACCCCGGGTGGTTCGTCGAGGATCGTCGGTGCGTATTCGAGCAGCTGGAGTCGGCCGTCGAAGGTCCGGGTGCTGAGCAGGTCGAGCTTGACGTCCGGGTATCCGTCGAAGATGCGCTGCTGACCGGTCACGCCGGTGATGACGGGGAAGACGACCACGCGGAAGCGGTCCACCACCCCCGCTCGCAGCAGCGATCGGGCGAGCGCGAGGCTGCCGAGGGTGCGCAGCGGCCGGCTCTCGCGCTGCTTCCACTCCCGCACGGCCGCCACCGCGTCCCCGGTGACGAGCTCGGTGTTGGCCCAGGACAGCGGGGGTCGCAGCGTCGAGGAGAAGACGACCTTGGGCAGGGCCGTCAGCTCGGCGAACCCGGGCTCCTCGGGCGCTTCGGCGGCGAACCCCGACATCAACCGGTACGTCGTGGCCCCCATGAGCGTGACGTGCTCGTTCTCGGAGCTCTCGGCGATCCAGTCGAGGTATTCCGGTCCTCCCATGCCCCACAGGCCCGGCCATCCCTCGGCAGCGGCGTAGCCGTCGAGCGAGATGATGAAGTCGACCATCAGATCCGGCATCGCGTTCGTCCTCTCCGCGCAGGTCTCGATGTGCAGACCCGCGGAGACGGCCGAACTCATCGCCGGCGCGTCACGCCGACGCGATGTCCTCCGAGCGCAGGGGGAGGGTGGCGTGGACGCGGTAGCCGCCGTCCTCGGTCCGGCCGGTGTTGAGCCTGCCGCCGGTCAGCGCGACGCGCTCGCGCATCCCGACCAGGCCGAAACCCGAGCTGGGCAGCGCCACGGCGTGCCCGCGCGGGCTGCGCCGGTTGGTCACCGTCACCGCGAGGTCGTCGCCGTCCGAGGACACCGAGACCACGACGGCCGCGTGCGGGGAGTGCTTGGCGGCGTTGGTGAGCGCTTCCTGCACGACGCGGTACGCGGCGCGCCCCACCTCGGGCGGGACCTCCGGCGCGGGCTCGGCCATGTCGAGCCGCACGTTCGACCCCGAGCGCACGGCCCCTTCGACGAGCTCGGCGATGCCGGTCGTGCTCGCCGACGCGGGCTCAGGTTCGGCCTCGTCGCGCAACGCGCGCAACATGTCGTGCAGTTCGGTCATCGCGGTGGCGCTGGTCGAGCGGATGACCTCGGCCAGTTCGGAGCTGCGCTGGTCGGTGGCGTTGGCGGCCAGGAGGTCCGCGTGCCGGGAGACGACGCCGATGCGGTGCGCGACGACGTCGTGCATCTCCCTGGCGATCTCGCGCCGCTGCGCCTCCACGGCGCGCTCGGCGAGCAGCTCTCGCTCCCGCTCGGCCTGCTCGGCCTGGTCCCGGAAGTCGGCCAGCACGCGCCGCCGACCGAACACCCACAGCCCGAGCAGCACCGGAACGGCCACCGAGCCCACGATGATGGTCGTCGCGGGTCCGAGCCGGAAGTCGTCCCAGCGTGCCACGATGGGCAGCATCGCCAGCACCTGCGCGCCGGCGGCCAGCCAGGTCGGCAGGCGGGGTCCGCGTCGGCTCGCCACCGTGTACGTCGCGACTTCGATGAACCCGAGGACGCGCTCGACGCCCAGCGACGTCACGGCCACCACCAGCGCTGCCGCGAACGGGAACCGCCGCCGCACCAGCAGGGCGGAGAACGCCGCGAGCATCGCCGTGATCGTCAGGGGGGAGGTGTCGGTGAGGCGGCCGCCGTGGGCGTAGAACTCACCGGCGATCGGTGCTCCGGCCACCGCGAGGTCGAACAGCAGCGACCTCGGCGAATCGTCCCACCAGGACAACCACGAGCGCTGCTGCTTCCTCGACACGTCCGTCACGGTACTCACACGTCGCGGCGGGTCAGGACGACGCCCGCGGCGCCGAGCAGAACCGCGGCGAGTCCCAGCATCGGCAGCGCGTGCGGCCACTGCGGCGTTTCGCTGATGAGCTGGCGAGCCGAGTAGAACGGCTGCAGCACCACGAGCAGCCACTCCGGCAGGTCCAGCCGGTTGATCAGCAGCATCTCGACCTCCGGCCACACCACGAGGAACGTGATCGGAACGATCGAGCCGTGCAGGAGGACCGCCAGCGCGAGCCCGACCAAGGTCATCAGCGTCGTGTAGATCACGGCTCCGACGCCCGTCATCAGCGAGATCGACGCGGTCGGTGCGGCTCCCATGAACACCGCGAGCACCAGCCAGGACGCGGAGATCACCACGGTTTCGGTGGCGATGGCCGCGATCGCGACCACGGCGACCTTGGCCCACAGCACCCGCAGCCGGGACCGCGCGGTGAGCACGGTCGTGGTGATCGTGCGGTACCGGTACTCGTTGCCGAAGGCGTTGACGCCCAGCGCGCCCACCAGCGCCCCGAAGATCCACGCCACCGAGATCACCTTGTCGAAGGTGACGTCGCCGTGGTCGCGCGAGTCGTGCGCGAAGACCGTCAGCAGGACCTGGACGAGGATCGCGGCCCCGATCAGGACCCAGTTGGAGCGCACGGTCCGGAAGGCCGCCCACTCGTACTGAACGGCGCGCAGTCCCGCGGAGGTGGTGTCGGCCTGCGGCCTGGCTGCGAGCGTGGTCATGCTGCTGCTCCTCGGTAGGTCGTGGCGGTGGCGGTGGCGTTGAAGAAGGCGTCTTCGAGGCTGCTGCGGCGGGTGTGCAGCTCGCGGATCGGGATGCCCGCCTGCCGCGCGGCGGCGCTGATCGCCTCGGCCTCGGCGTTGTGGATGGCCAGCACGTCGGGTTCTTCCTGCTGCACCTGGAATCCCGCCTGGTGCAGCCACTGCCCGAAACGCCCGGCTTCCGCCGTGCGCACGACGACGTGGGTGCGGGTGTGCGCGGCGATGAAGTCGCGCACCGGCTGGGCGGCGATGAGCCTGCCCTCGCCGATGACGACGAGATCGTCAGCGAGCTGCGCGATCTCGGACAGCAGGTGCGAGGACACGAACACGGTCCGGCCCTCGTCGGCCAGGTTGCGCAGCAGCGAGCGGATCCAGCGCACGCCTTCGGGATCGAGCCCGTTGGTGGGTTCGTCGAGGATCACGTACTCGGGGTCGCCCAGCAGCGCGGCGGCGATGCCGAGACGCTGCCGCATCCCGAGGCTGAAGCCCCCGATGCGCTGGGAGCGGACCTCGTCGAGCCCGACGGCGGCCAGCACCTCGCGGACCCGCTGCTCGGAGATGCCGGCCCCGGCGGCGATCATCCGCAGGTGCTGGTGCGCCGACCGCCCCGGGTGCACGGCCCCGGCGTCGAGCAGCGCGCCCACGGTGCGCACCGGGTTCGGCAGGTCCTGGTAGCCGCGGCCGTTGAACAGGACTTCGCCCTCGCCCCGGTCGAGGCCGAGCATGAGCCGCATCGTGGTCGACTTGCCCGCCCCGTTCGGGCCGAGGAAGCCGGTCACCACGCCCGGCCGGACGGTGCAGGTGAGGTCGCGCACGGCGAGCTTGTCGCCGTAGCGCTTGGACAGTTCCCGGATGGTGATCAACCCTGCTCCTCGATGTCGGATCGGATTTCCCGCATGACAACGAGAATCGCGAATCCGATGGGTGCGGGGCGTCTGACTTCCAGCTACGAGCGGGTACGACTTTCGGGCAGCGGCAGCACCGCGGTCACCCGGAAGCCCCCCTCGGAGGTCGGGCCGGCCTCCAGCGAGCCGCCGGCGAGCCCGACGCGCTCCCGCATCCCGAGCAGCCCGTACCCGGCTCCGGATGAGGGGGACGGCCTGCTCGGTCCGTTGGCGACGGTGACGGTGAGGCCCTCACCCCCCTCGACGACGACGGTGACCGCGGCCTCGGGCGCGTGCCGGGCCGCGTTCGTCAGCGCTTCCTGCACGACGCGGTACGCGGCGCGCCCGGTGGTGCTGGAGGTTTCGGGGAGGTCGTCGGGCATGGTCAGCCGTACCCGGGTCCCGGTCTCCGCGGCGTCGCGGACCAGTTCGGTGATGTCGTGCACGGCGGGCGCCTCGGTGACCTCGGAGGGGCCCTCGCGCAGGACGCGGAGCATGCCGCGCAGTTCGGTGAGCGCTTTCGCGCTGTTGTCGCGGATGATCTCGGCGGTGTCGGCGGTCGTCTCGTCCTTGGCGTGCACGGTGAGCGCGCCCGCCTGCAACGTCATCACGCTGGCCCGGTGCGCGATGACGTCGTGCAGCTCGCGGGCGATGCGCCGCCGCTCCTCGCCGACGGCCCGCTCGGCCAGCAGCGCTCGTTCGCGCTCGGCCCGGTCGATGCGTTCGCGCGTGGCCGTCATCAGCACCTGCCGCTGCTGCAGCCACAACCCGAGCATGACCGGCACGCAGTACAGCGCGGACTTCACGGCGATGCCGACCAGCATCGGGAACCCCACCCAGCCGTTCTGCCCGATGATCTCGGAGCCGACCCCGATCCCGATGATCACGAACCCCACGATCCACGTCGCGCGCGTGGCCCCGTGGTGGCGCGCGTAGGTGTAGAGGGCGACCCACGACGGCGGCGGCGTCGGAACGAACACCAGGGCCGGGATCGAGGTGGCGACCGCGATCAGCGGGAACCTCCTGCGCACCAGCATCCCGAGGCCGGCGACGACGGCGAGACCGATCTCCCAGGGCGTGGGGTCGTCTGCGAACAGCCCGCTGAACAGCAGCGCGACGGCGAGATCGATCAGCAGGCGGTGAACCTTGCCGTCCCACCAGGACAGCAGGCGTTCACGGTCGAGGAGGTGACGCACCTGGCCGACTCTAGTTGCGGCGATCGCCCGGCACGTTCGCCGAGGGGCCGAGGCGGGTACGACTTTCGGCCAAGTTCGGACGAGCAGGTCGGGGGACGTGGCGGCGCCCCGAGATCCATAGCGTTGTTGATCGAAGGACGAACGAACTCCTGAGAGGAAACGTCATGGACCTGGAAAAGCTCTTCAGCTCGCCGGAACTGCTGCTGGAGTTCGGCGTCCTCGCGCTGATCGGGCTGGTGGCCTTCGGTGCGCTGGCGCTGTTCGTCTGCGCCGTGGTCAGCATCATCGGCTCGCCGCTGTCGTTCGGCATGACGGTGGTCTGGCTCCTCGTGGCCTTCGCCGCGCCGTTCCTGGGCAGCCTGCTGTGGTTCATCATCGGCCGCGGCGACGCCTACCGCCGGCGAGTGGCCTACTAGGTCTCCCAGGGCCGCTGGTGCAACGGCCGCGGGCGGGTAAGTTCGGCGCATGGATTCTGATGCCATCGTCGTGGGTGCGGGCCTCGCCGGCCTGGTCGCCACGGCCGAGCTGGTCGCCGCAGGCAAGAAGGTCACCGTGGTCGACCAGGAGAACGCGGCCAACCTCGGTGGCCAGGCGTGGTGGTCGTTCGGCGGGATCTTCCTGGTCGACACCCCCGAGCAGCGCCGGCTCGGCGTGAAGGACTCCTTCGACCTCGCCTGGCAGGACTGGCTCGGCAGCGCCGGCTGGGACCGCCTGGCCGACGAGGACAGCTGGGCCTCCCGCTGGGGGCGCGCGTACGTCGAGTGGGCCGCCGGCGAGAAGCGCGACTGGCTGCGCGGCAACGGAATCCGGTTCACCCCCATGGTCGGCTGGGCGGAGCGAGGTGACGGTCGCGCGACCGGCCACGGCAACTCGGTGCCCCGCTTCCACGTCGCGTGGGGCACGGGCACCGGTGTGGTCGGGCCGTTCGTCGAGGCCGCGATCGAGGGGGCCAAGCGCGGCCTGGTCACCTTCCGCCACCGCCACCAGGTGGACGAGCTGATCGTCGAAGGCGGCGCGGTCGTGGGCGTTCGAGGCACCGTCCTGGGCCCCGACGAGGGGGAGCGGGGTGCGGCGTCCCACCGCGACGCGGCCGGTGAGTTCGAGCTGCGCGCGCAGGCGGTCGTCGTGTCGACCGGTGGCATCGGCGGCAACCACGACCTGGTGCGCGAGTTCTGGCCCGAGCGGCTGGGCCGCCCGCCGCGCGAGATGATCACCGGCGTCCCCGAGTACGTCGACGGCCGGGGCATCGGGATCGCGCAGGACGCCGGGGCCCGGCTGGTCAACCGCGACCGGATGTGGCACTACGTCGAGGGGA
Organism: Saccharopolyspora tripterygii; assembly: GCF_054778355.1. Classification (NCBI taxonomy): domain Bacteria; kingdom Bacillati; phylum Actinomycetota; class Actinomycetes; order Pseudonocardiales; family Pseudonocardiaceae; genus Saccharopolyspora; species Saccharopolyspora tripterygii. Next base: position 113,529 of record NZ_BAAGZP010000005.1, read on the forward strand.
TCCAGAACTGGGACCCGGTCTGGCCGAAGCACGCGATCCGGATCCTGCCGGGCCCGTCGCCGCTCTGGTTCGACGCGCTGGGCAGGCTGCTGCCCGCGCCGTTCCTGCCCGGCTGCGACACGCTCGGCACCCTCAAGCACCTGCGGACCACGCCCGACATCGCGCAGTACGACCACTCCTGGTTCATCGTCACGCAGAAGATGATCGAGAAGGAGTTCGCGCTGTCGGGATCGGAGCAGAACCCCGACATCACCAACCACGACCTGAAGCTGCTGGCGAAGACGCGGCTCGGCAAGGGTGCGCCGGGGCCGGTCGAGGCGTTCAAGCAGCGCGGTGCGGACTTCGTCGTGGCGGACGCGCTCGGGGACCTCGTCGCGAAGATGAACGCGCTGACCGAGACGCCGCTGCTGGACGCCGCCGAGGTCGAGCGGCAGATCGTCGCGCGCGACCGCGAGATGACCAACCCGTTCAGCAAGGACGCCCAAGCGCAGCTCATCCACAACGCGCGCCGCTACCGCGGTGACAAGCTCACGCGCGTCTCCTCGCCGCACCGGGTGCTCGACCCGAAGGCCGGTCCGCTCATCGGTGTCAAGCTGCACGTGCTGACCCGCAAATCGCTCGGCGGCATCCAGACCGACCTGTCCTCGCAGGCCCTCGGCGCCGACGGCCAGGCCATCCCGGGTCTGTTCGCCGCGGGCGAGGCGGCCGGGTTCGGCGGCGGAGGCGTGCACGGCTACAACGCGCTGGAGGGCACGTTCCTCGGCGGCTGCTTGTTCTCCGGCCGCGCCGCAGGAAGGGCCATCGCCGCAGCGCTCTGAAGTGCGGGGAGTGTTCTGCGTGGCGTGCGGGTGGCGGAACCTGGTGCATGTCGTGTGGGTGGGGGTGGGGAAGTTTTCATGAAAACTTCCCCAGCCCTAGGCGAGACCGGCGTCGTGGGTGACGATGGCGACCTGAGTCCGGTTGACGGCGTCCAGCTTCTGCATGATCCGTCCGATGTGGACCTTGACGGTCGACTGGCTCATGTACAGGTCGGCGGCGATCTCGGCGTTGCTGGAACCCTGCGCGACGGCCACCGCCACCTCGCGCTCGCGGGCGGTCAGCTGGTCCATCTTGGACTTCGCGGATTGAGCCGCACCGCCCCCGGAGGAGAAGGTGGTCAAGAGCTTCCGGGTGATCCGCGGTGAGAGCATCGCCTCACCACCGGCGAGGGTGTGCACGGCGGCGACCAGCTCGTGCGGCCGGGTGTCCTTGAGCAGGAATCCGGCCGCCCCGTTCTGCAGCGCTTCGTGCACGTACTCGTCCACGTCGAAGGTCGTCAGCACGCCCACCGCGGGCGGATCGGGCAGCGCGGCCAGCCGCTTGGTCACCTCCAGCCCACCGACGCCGGGCATCTGGATGTCGGTGAGCACCACGTGCGGCGCGAACCGGGACACCAGCTCCACGACCGGCGCACCGTTGGCGGCCTCGGCCACCACCTCGATCTCCGGATCGGCCTCCAGGATCATCCTGATCCCGGACCGCACCAGGTCCTCGTCATCGACCAGAACGACCTTGACGCTCACCGAACACCACACCCAAACCTCGACGAAACCCGCCGTCCCACGGTATACCGCCCGACCCCGACCCCGAGCCCGCGCCCACCTTCACCAAGAACCCGGCAACCCGTGCGCGCAGCTCCGCCCAGAACCGCGTTGATCAGCGGCCACCCGTTCCCCGTCCACCACCCGGCCGGAATCGTGGCTGCGCAAGGCGAGCGCCAGGTTGTCCAGATAGGACGCCAATCGCTCGCGGTCCTCGGTCCCGTAGTGGCCGACTTCCAAGTCGTCCACGGCGAGCCCGAGCGACATGATCACTCCTCGTGTCATGGCTCCCAGCCTGCGCAGGTCCGCTGTCACCGTTGCCCCGCTCGTGGTGCTTCGAACACCGGCGCACCGGCCACCAGGCGGTAGCAGGACGGTAGGTCGGCAGCAGCCACGCCATGTCTGACATGCTGAGTGCCGTACTCCGGCCCCCAGAACCAACCGCGTTCCGGTGGGCGGCCCTCCGAGCAGATGTGCATTCCGTGCTCTCCTCTCTCCTTCGGCACAGCGAGCTTGGCCGGTTACCGCTTCCTGCGGGAGGGAGGATCGGGGGAGCGCAAGGGGAGACTTCAGGGAGACTTCGGCTTTCGTTCGGTGATGGTGCAGATACCGTGAGTGATCGCTGAGCTGAGGAGTTGACGTGCCGGAGCTCAATGACGCATTGCGCGCTGCGCGCCAGCGCCTCAGCCATCATCTCCAGCGCTCAGGTCCTGCGCTCCCGGTTGCCCAGGAACAGCCGGGAGATCGGCGAACTGGACCGCATGTTGAATGCGCTGAACGCAGGAGGTTCACCGTGACCAGACTCGCGATCACGGGGCATCGGGGGCTTTCGGCGGAGGTCGAACAGCTCGTTGAGGTGGCACTCCGGGAGGAGGTGGCGGGCACGCCGGGACTCGTCGGCGTGAGCTGTCTGGCCGATGGTGCTGACAGCCTCTTCGCGCAGGCCGTGCTCGATCACGGTGGGGACCTGATCGCCGTCGTCCCGGCGGCCATGTACCGCGATGGGTTGCCCGAAGAGCACCACCCGATCTACGACGCGCTCCTGGGTCGTGCCTCGGAGGTCGTGCGACTCGATCACGTCGAATCCACTGAGAAGTCCCACATGGCCGGGAGTCTCGAAATGCTCGACCGCGCCGACCGGCTCGTCGCCGTCTGGGACGGCGAACCGGCCCGCGGCTACGGTGGAACGGCTGACGTCGTGCGGGTCGCCCGCGACCGGGACCTGCCCGTGACGAGGATCTGGCCGAACGGTGCCGCCCGCGACTGACACCGATCGAAATCCGTGACGGCAGGCCACCCCGGACGGCAGGATCGAGGCGGGTTCACCGACTGAAGGACGTCCGATGAGGAGAGGTTCAGTGTCCGAGGAGAAGGGGCGGATCTTCCGCGAGGCGTGGATCGCCGGCGTGAACGCGCACTACCCCGGCGAGCCCAAGCCCGGCTACGTCGCGCCGTGGGAGGAAACGCCCGACTGGGAACGTGCCAGCGCATCGGCCGTCTACCAGCAGGTTCAAGACTTCATCCAGGCGACGGAAGGCAGCGCCTCGAAACTCACCCGCGAGCAGAAGGGCCGTTTCGTGGCCTTGTGCTGGACGGGCCAGATCTTCCGGCACTTCGCAGACCCCAAGCCCGCCTACGTCGCGGACTGGGCCGACATGCCCGAATGGCAGCGCGAAACCGACTCGGACATCTTCGAGCGCATCCAACAACGAGTCAGCCCCAGCTGACGTGAGGACGCAGCGGCAAGATCCGGACCGGAGTGACGATGGTGAGGAGGCCGTGTGGCTGACGAGAGGGTGGCTGAGGCGCGGGGGTTGACCGTGCACGTCGACACCGGCCGGTGGAGCGAGACGGTGATCGAGTCCGTGGACCTGGCCGTGCCCGCGGGCCGGGTCACGGCGCTGCTCGGCGAGTCGGGTTGCGGGAAGTCCATGCTCGCGGCGGCGCTGACCGGTCACCTGCCTGCGGTCGCGAGCAGCAGGGGAGACGTGCTCGTCAACGGGGTGCCCGTGACCGGCGAGCGGGAGTGGCGGCGGTTGCGCGTGAACACCGTCGGCTACCTGCCGCAATCCGGGCTCGCGGCCTTCCACGCGGAGGCCGACGTGGCGTCGCAGCTGCGCAAGACGCACGAGCTGCGCGGGGTGCTCAGCGTCGAGGAGGCGTGCGCGTCCGCCCTGTACCCGGACGACGTGCGGCACCTGCTGCCGGGCCAGCACTCCAGCGGGCAGGTCCAGCGCGCCGCGCTCGCCGCTGCGCTGATCCCCGCGCCCGCGCTGCTGGTCGTGGACGAGCCGACCGCGTCGCTCGACACCGCCACCGCCCGCGCGGTGTGGGCGAACCTGCGCAAGTGCGCTGAAGCGGGCACCGCCGTGCTCGCCATCAGCCACGACGTCAACCACCTCATCGACCTCGACATCGCCGACGAGATGGTGTTCCTGCGCGAAGGCCGGATCACCGCCGCCGGGACGCCGGACGAGATGCGCGCGCTCGACGACCCCTACCTGCGCGGGTTCTTCAACCCGCTCGGCCGGTGACGCGCCGCATCACTCCACGAGGTCGAGGAATTCCCAGCGGGCGTGCGGTTGTGCCCCGCTGAGCCACTTCCCGCAGTTCTGCAGGACCACCGGGCTGGAAGTGATGTGCTGGGAACCGGTTCCGAGGTCGCGCAGGAACCGCTCGATCGGTCCCCGGCGGATCGCCGCTGTTCCCGCCCACCGGTGCACGGTCCTGCCGACCTCCTGGGCGCTCCGGGTGGCGTTGCCGAGCGCCAGCCGGATCAGCGTGTCCTGCTCGGTGGTCTGCGGGTCGCCCGCCGCCAAGGTGTTCTCGACGTCCGCCCAGACGTGCTCCGCCCAAGAGCGCGCCGAGCGCAGCGCGGCTTCGGCCGACGCGTACTCGGCGTGGAACTGCGCGGTGTCGACCGCTGCGCCGCGCGCGCCGAACTTGGCCGCCGCCACCGACTTCAGCTCGTCGAGCAGCCGTCGACCGACGCCGAGCGCCCAGCCCGTGTGACCGATCGCGGCCATGTTGACCAGGCCGACGCGGTACATCGCGCCGCCGTGGGCGGGCGTGCTCGTCGTCGCGAGGTAGGTGTTCTCGCGCGGCACGAACACGTCGGTGCAGTGGTAGTCGATGCTGGTCGTGGCGCGCAGGCCGAGCACGTCCCAGTTGTCGACCAGCTCGACCTGCTCCTTCGGCATCGCCAGCACCCGGCCCTCGCCGCTGCCCTCCACCAGGATCAGGCTGTGCACGTGGCTGGCCAGCGCCATTCCCGAGGCGAACTGCCAGCTCCCGCTCACCAGGAACCCGCCGTCGACCGGGACCGCCTTGCCCGGCCGGGTGCCGTGCCCGGCCAGCAGGGCGTGATCGCCACCGGGGACGTCGGGGAACAGCGCGTCCGCCGCGCTGGAGTCGAGGTAGGCGGCGGTGGTGCCGGTGATGTGCTGCAGGGCCATCATCGTCCAGCCGGCGGCGGCGTCGTGATAGCTGATCCGCTCGCTCATCGCCGTCAGCTGACGGGGAGCGAATTCGAAGCCGCCGAGGCAGGCGGGCAGGGAGGCGCGGACCGCGCCCGTGTCCAGCAGGCCTCGCGCGACGTCCTCGTTCAGGCTCCCGCGCTCGTCGGCCGCCTCCGCGCTCGCGTTCATCAGCTCGCCGAGCGCGTCGACGCGCTCCAGCACCGCCGGAAGCTCCGGGCTGATGTGCAGGTCCCCCATGTGCGCTCCTCCTCGATCCGCGGTCGGCACCCGGACCAACCTAGATGAGTCCGGCCAGCGCAGTACGGTCGTTGGTGACGACGAGCAGGAGGCGGACATGGCCGGGACGACCGTGACCGAGGTGATGGCCGAGCTGGCCGCCCTCGAAGATCCCAAGGCTCGCGCGGTGAACGAGAAGCACGGCGACGATCACGGCGTGAACCTCGGGAAGCTGCGCGCGTTGGCCAAGCAGCTCAAGACGCAGCAGGAACTCGCGCGCGAGCTGTGGGCGACCGGTGACACGGCCGCGAGGCTGCTGGCGCTGCTGATCTGCCGCCCGAAGGCCTTCGACCGCGACGAGCTGGACACCATGCTGCGCGAAGCCTGCCGGCCCAAGGTCCACGACTGGCTCGTCAACTACGTGGTCAAGAAGAACACGCACGCCGAGGAGCTGCGCACGGCGTGGAGCGCCGACCCGGACCCGGTGGTCGCGAGCGCGGGGTGGGCGCTGACCGCCGAACGCGTGACGAAGAAGCCGGACGGCCTCGACCTGGCGGGTCTGCTCGACGTCATCGAGGCGGAGATGAAGGACGCGCCGGACCGCCTGCAGTGGGCGATGAACACGTGCCTGGCGCAGATCGGGATCCACCACCCCGAGCACCGCTCGCGCGCGATCGGCATCGGTGAACGCCTGCGCGTGCTGGAGGACTACCCGACGTCGCCCGGCTGCACCTCGCCGTACGCACCGACCTGGATCGCCGAGATGGTCCGCCGCGCGAGCTGAGCGTCACTCCGCGCCGTCCTGCTCCAGGATCGCGTGGACCCGCTGCAGGACGGTGATCTGCGCCCAGTTGTAGAGCTCGACCACCGCGTGGGCCATCGTGCTCTCGGCGAACTCCTTGCCTCGCGGTGAGTTCGCCGCGGGATTCACCAAGCGCGGATGCCGCTGCTGGTTCCTGCGGACCACCGGTGCCATGCGCTCGGCGAGCCGGTCGATCTCGGCGTCGTCGGCATCCGCGGGCAGGAGCTCGAACTCCATGTCCGTCTCCTCCGGCTCCGACAGCATCTCGCGGAACTCCGCCAGGTCCGCCTCGCTGAAGATCGTCGAGTAGACCGCCAGCATCGACCGCTGCGTGTCGGTGAAATCCCCGGAGACAGGGGCGAACTCGGTCGGCACGTCCGGTCGCGCGCCGTGCCGCCGGATCACCGCCAGTTCCGACCGGATCCGCGTCAGCCGGTCGATCGTCTCCTCCAGCTCGGTGTCGAGCAGCCGGACGGCCTCATCGGGGTCGGCGTCGTCGCGCAGCAGCGGGGCGATCTGCGACAGCGGAAGCCCCAGATCGCTCAACCGCTTGATCCGCACCAGCCGGATCAGGTGCGACACCCCGTACTGCTTGTAGCCGTTGGACGTGCGATCGGGCACGTCGAGGAGCCCGATCTCGTGGTAGTGCCGGACGGCCTTCACCGTCGTGTTCGTGAGATCGGCGATCTCACGAGTGCTCCACGCCATCGCCCGCTCCTCGATCCTCGTCCACCCGAGACTGCCACTTGGCCCGGGCCGGGGCAGCTCACCCCGGCCGGAACGCGCGATCAGGGCGCGAGCAGCAGGGGAACCAGGTGGATGATCTCGAAGGCCTCGTAGATCGCGCCGATGACGAACAGCACCAGCGCCGGCAGCGTCAGCCACCCGAACTGCTTCAGCCCGCGGACGTAGCCCTGGCGGCGGTTTCCCGCACCGACGCTCGCCGGACGCAGCCACGCCCGCCCGATCAGGTAGGCCCCGAGCAGGAGCACGGCGTAGGCCTGGAACTCGATGACGACGGTCAGCGAGTGCGGGATCATGGTCTTCGCCGTGACCTCGCTGACCGGCGCGAGCGTCACACCGGTGATGAACGCCCAGTACGCGTACACGGCGATGCCCGCGAAGGGCACGACCACCGAGGGCAGCAGGATCTTCACGATCCCCACCGTGATCGTGTTGACCAGGAAGATCGTCAAGCTGAACAGCCACATGTTGCCGAGCACCATGTTGACCAGCTCGGCCGTTCCGTCCTGCGTCAGGGTGTTGGTGCGCGCGGCGGTCATCTCGGGGAACAGCAGACCCGTCCCCATGCCGATGAGGAACAGGCCGTAGACGAGCGCGTTGATGGCCAGGTACGCACCGAGGTTCGCCCGGATGATCCGGAACGGTTCGCGCAGGAACCGCTTCCGCCGCTCGAGGCGGGGGAACTCGTCGGTGTCGAGCGACCCGGACGTGGTCCGGTGGTCTGGGGTGGTGGTCATCGAGCGCTCCTCTGGGGTCATGGCCGGTGCTCGACACCAGTGCAGACCGTGCCCCAAGGGCAGGGTCAAGTCACCCGCCCGGCCCACCGCGCCCGGACCGCCGCCGAGGCCTCCGAACCCGCAAACGCGATACTCAGAAACCCGCAGAAGTGATACTCAGAAACCCGCAAACACGATAGTGAATCGCCCGCAGAAGTTATAATGCGCTGGTGAACACCTATCGGCACCGATCTGTAGACGATCTTGTTCGTGCGTCGTTGGGCACGTTCGGCGCCGTGATCATCCAGGGGCCACGGGCGACCGGTAAGACGACAACCGGCTTGCAGGTCGCCAACAGCTCCATCCGGCTGACTCCGACCCCCAACTGCCGTCGATCGCGGAGGTCTCACCTGGTGCCGTGCTGACCGGCGATATCCCGAGGCTCATCGACGAGTGGCAGCTCGCGCCCACCTTGTGGAACGCCGTGCGGCACGAGGTCGATCTGCGCTCGGCTCCCGGACAGTTCGTCCTGACCGGCTCAGCGACCCCACCTGACGACATCACCAGGCACAGCGGCGCGGGCCGCTTCCGCAGGATCACGCTCCGCCCCATGACGCTGGAGGAGAGCGGGGAATCCATCGGGGCCATCAGCTTCGCCGAGCTCTTCTCCGGTGGTGTTGTCGCGGGAATCGGAGGGCCGACGGTTGAGGAGTACGCGTCCGTGCTGGTCCGAGGTGGGTGGCCGTCGCTGGTGGCTCAGCCGAACCGCTCGCCCCAGGACTACCTGGACAGCTACCTGGACGACATCGCGCGCGTTGATCTCCCGGGGGTCGAGATCCGCGCTGATCCGCTGCGTGTGCGGGCCTTGATCCGGGCTCTGGCTCGCAACACCTCGACTGAGATCTCCATCGCCAAGCTCAGCAGGGAAGCCGAGATCGGGGTGTCCGGGTCCGAGGTGTCGGCCCAGACGGCACGTCGTTACCTCGACGCGTTGGCCCGGGTGTTCGTGGTGGAGGAACAGCAGGCCTGGGCCCCGCATCTCAGGTCGAAGGTTCGATTGCGCGCTCAGCCCAAGTGGCACTTCGTCGATCCGTCGCTCGCTGCCGCTGCGCTCGGGGCGGGCCCGAGCGCACTCCTCGACGACCTCAACACGTTCGGGTTGCTGTTCGAGTCGTTGTGCATCCGGGATTTGCGCGTCCTGTCGCAGCCTTCCGGCGGAACCGTCTACCACTACCGGGACGAGAACGGCCTCGAGATCGATGCCATCGTCGAGCTGAACGACGGCCGTTGGGCGGCCTTCGAGGTGAAGGTCGGCGGGAGCAAGAACATCGACATGGCGGCGACGAATCTTCGTTCGCTCGCCGCGAAGGTGTCCGAGCAACGAGCCGACCAGCTCGCATCGCTGAACGTCCTCACGGCTGGAACCGCGAGCTACACCCGGGAAGACGGCGTCAACGTCATCGCCCTGGGCCACCTCGCTCCCTGACGTCTCCAGGCGCCCTCGTCGTGGAGCGGCTCGGGGGAGACCTCTCCCCGATTCAGTTGTGATGTCCGGGGAGGTTGGTGAGTGGGGTGGGGAAGTTTTCATGAAAACTTCCCCACCCCACAGACCAGGGCCCGGTACCAGCCCGAAAGGGCTGGTCAGCGCCGGGACGGGTGAGTGGGGCCGGAGGGACTCGAACCCTCACTGTCTAGGACCTAAACCTAGTGCCTCTGCCAATTGGGCTACGGCCCCTCGGTGCGGACCCAGCGTAGCGCGGGCGTCGATCTTGTTCTTCGGGCGGCCGATGAGACCCGAGCAGGCGACATGGGCGCGGCTGGTGCGGCGCGAGTTCTTCGGTGAACTACGGTGTGGGCAGCCAGGTGAACGTGAGGAGGACACGTGGCCCGTGATCAAGATGCCATCGAGCGTGACATCGAACAGGCGCGTGACGCGCTGGCCGACACGCTGGACAGGCTGAGCGTGCAGGCGAACCCGCAGCGGTTCGTCGACGCCGGCAAGGCCAGCGTGCTGGAGAAGCTGAACGACCCCAAGGTGCGCTACGCGCTCATCGGGGTCGGTGCGGTGGTCACCTTGGTGGTCGCGCGCAAGCTGTTCAAGTGAGGTGCCGGTTGTTCTGGGGTCTCGGACCTGGCCCCAGAACACCGGAACCGACTCACCCCGCGCCGACCGCGTCGCCCACGCCGATCGTGCCCGGCCGGGACACCCGCATGATCACGCCGAACTTGTTCTCGTGTCGCTGGATCAGGTGAGTTTGCAACTCCCGCCAGCGCTCGCGCCCCTCGGCGTCCCAGCTGGGCACCGCGCAGCGGATGCACGGCCCCGCGTTCTCGCCCGTCACGGCCAGCTCCACCTCGCCCGCGGTGATCGTGGAGCCCGGTTCCCAGTCCTGCTCGGCGAACGCGGGCAGATCCGACTCGACGTGCAGGTTCGTGCGGAAGCGGCGCAGGTCCACCTCCGCGCCCATCTCCTCGCCCAGCCCGCGCAGCGACGACTCGAAGGTGACCAGCACGGTCGGGCCGCGGTCCTGCTGGCCGTCGGCCGCGCGCAGGCCCACCGGGATCTCCAGCGACTCCGAGAGCACGTCCGCCAGTTCGGGCTGATCCCAGGAGAAGCTCTGCTCGCCCGGGCCGTGGAGGGTCGGCGTCCCGGACGGCTCGGGCAGGTCGCCGTAGCCGGCCGACCAGGACAGCAGGGTCTGGTTCTGTCGGACGGTGAGGACGTTGCCCGCGCGGTTCGGGCGCTCGTCGAGCAGCGCGAAGGCGCGATCGCCCGCCACACCGCGCTCGTCGAAGCGGGCCGCGGAGAGCTGCTCGCCGCGCAGCGACTTCACCGGCCAGCGGTTGAGCCTGAGAACCTCGGGCACGAGCCGACCTCCGTTCTGCCAGGTGAGCCCACCCTAGCGCCGCGAACGGCCGATCAACGCCGCAACAGCGGCAGCAGGCCCTCGTTGAGCAGCCGGTCGACGAAGGTGGTGTCCAGCGGCTCGTCGGCGAGCATCAGCCGGTAGATCAGGCCCGCACCGGCCAGCTCGCCGACCGTGTCGATCGGGGCGTCCGGGCTGATCTCGCCGCGCTGCACACCGCGCTCCATGATCCGCCGCAGCACGTCGCGCTGCGGCAGCAGGAAGGACTCGCGGAACTTCAGCGCCAGCTCGGGCTCGTGCGGCAGCTCGCCGACCAGCGCTTGCGCGGCCTTGCCGACCGGGCCGGTCAGCAGCGTGGCGAAGGAGCGCAGGAACTCGCCGAGGTCGGCGGCCACCGAACCCAGGTCGGGCTCGGGGATGCGGCGCTGGACGAGCTCGTTGCAGGTGTCGATGACCAGGTCGAGCTTGGAGTCCCAGCGGCGGTAGATCGTGGCCTTGCCTGCGCGGGCGTGGGCGGCCACCGCGTCCATGGTCAACGCTCGGTAGCCGACCTGCGCCAGGACTTCCATCGCGGCCTGGCGCAACGCGGCATCGCGGGAGGCGTCCCGCGGGCGTCCCCGGCCGGCGGGCGGCCGGCTCGGTTCGAGGCTGGCCACCGCTGCTTCCTCCTGGGGTGCACTACTGGTCGGCGCGTTCACGAACGCCATCCTAAGGTCCCCGGCCACGGGTCCCCCGCGCACGCGATCGGTGGGTCGCGAAGAGTCACCGACCAGGGGATTCCCGGCCGGGAACCCGGCCTCAGGTAGCGGCAGGTGCGTTGGCCACGGCCGCGCGCGCCGCGCGCTCGGTGGCCTCGTCCGACAGGCCGTGCCTGGCCTGCAGGTAGGCGGTGGTGAAGGCGAAGCCGTCACCGTCCAGGAGGTGGATGACCACACGGCCGGACTTGCCGGGGGAGATCTGCTCGATCAGCTGATCCGCCTGGTCCCTGGCGGCGATCAGGCCGGGGGCACGCGCGGTCTTCTGGTCGTCACCGTTGGTGACGGTGATCTGCCAGTCTTCGCCCTGGGGTACGTAGTTCGCGGTGATATGACCGCCAGCCATGAATGCCTCCGCTCTCCACTTTGCTCGGGCGTTCGAGCTCTTGACCGGAAGACGATGTTAGGCGCAGCCGCTCTCAACAGCGCATCTCGGTCGTCAGGGCACTCTACGTGGAGTGTCGTTCCAGATCTTCAGGCCGGTCGACATCAAAGCCGTCCGATACGTCGTCGCACAAGATCATCGTCACTGCGCGTTGTTTCAGGTACTCCCGCGCACCGGCGTCACCTGTTGCGGAGGCGGCTGCACCGGTCCAGTGGTTCCGCCCCAGCAACACCGGGTGACTCCGCCGACCGCCGTGCGAGGCGGCGGCGAGCGCGTCGGGGGAGGAGTGCCCGGCGACCCGGCGGACCGCCTCCGGGCCGATGCCCGGCATGTCGACCGGGAGGATCAGCGCGGCAGGGGCGTCGGAGCCCTGGAGGGCGTCCAGCGCGGTCCGCAGCGAGGAACCCATGCCCGAGGGCCAGTCAGGGTTGATCACCGTCGTGACGCCCGCGAGCTCGGCGCGTTCCCGCACCTCGTCGGCCGCGGCGCCCAGGACCACCAGGACCGGGTCGCACCCGGCGTCGGCCAGGACCTGCGCGGTCCGATCGACCAGGAGCTGCCCCCGGTAGTCGACCAAGGCCTTCGGCATCCCGAAGCGGCGCCCGGCGCCTGCGGCGAGGACGACTCCTGCTGGTGCTGTCACGGTGTCGACGGTACTGGCCCGCCGGACGTGCGGGGGCGTCCGGCGGGCCGGCGGCTCAGACCCCGGTGAGACCGGAGACGAGGAAGTAGACCGCGAAGACGATCGCCAGCGACCCGACCAGCCAGCCGACCTCCCGCACCTTGCCGCGCGCCACCTTGATCACCGCGAAGGCGATCAGGCCCGCCCCGATGCCGTTGGTGATCATGTAGGTGAACGGGATGACCGCCAGCGTCAGGAACGCGGGGATCACGTACTCGGGGTCTTCCCAGGGGATCAGCCTGACCTGCGACATCATCAACCCGCCGACGACCACCAGCGCCGGTGCGGCGGCCTGCGCCGGGACGACCGACGCCAGCGGTGTGAACAGCAGCGTCAGGCAGAACAGCAGACCGGTGACGATGCTCGCCAGCCCCGTGCGGGCGCCTTCGGCGACACCGGCGGCCGATTCCAGGAACACGGTGTTCGGCGCGGCACCGGTCAGCCCGCCCGCGGCGGCGGCCACGCCGTCGACGGCCAGGATCCGGCCCATGCCCTGCACCTTGCCGTCCTCGATCAGCCCGGCCTGCGAGGACACGCTGTTGATCGTGCCCATCGCGTCGAAGAACCCGGACAGCACCAGGGTGAACAGGAAGACCGTCGCGGCCACACCACCCGCTGCGGCGAACCCGCCGAACAGGTCGACCTGCCCGAACAGCCCGAAGTCCGGTGTGCCTACCAGCTGCGCGGGAACCTCCGGGACCACCGTGCCCCACTGGTCGGGGGCGATGTCCAGCGCCGCGTTGGCCACCAGCGCCAGCACGGTCCCGGTCACGATGCCCAGCAGGATCGCGCCGGGCGTGCGCCTGGCCATCAGCCCCATCATCACCAGCAGGGTCACGCAGAACACCACGATCGGAATCCCCGCGAGGTGTCCGTCGGTGCCCATCTGCACCGGCACTGTCGTGTCCTGGGCATCGGGGACGCGGGTCACGAATCCGGCGCTGACCAGGCCGATCAGCGCGATGTAGAGGCCGATGCCGACGGTGAGCGCGATCTTCAGCGGTTCCGGGATGGCGTTCATGATCTTCTCGCGGACGCCGCTGAGCGCCAGCGCCACGATCACGACGCCTTCCAGCACCACCAGCCCGAACGCCTGGGCCCAGGTCATGGTGGGGGCGATGGTGAACGCGACGACCGCGTTCACGCCCAGGCCGGTGGCCAGGGCCAGCGGGGCGTTGCCGACCAGCCCCATCACGATGGTCATCACGCCTGCGGTGGCGGCGGTGGCGGTGGTGAGCTGCTCGGGCGAGAGCTTCGCGCCGGTGATGTCGGCCCCGGAACCGAGGATCAGCGGGTTGAGCATCACGATGTAGGCCATCGCGATGAAAGTCGTGATCCCGCCCCGCAATTCGCGGGAGAAGGTGGAGCCGCGCTCGGAGATCCGGAACACGCGGTCCAGGCCGGTTTCTCGCCTGGTGGTCAATTGCTGGGTCATGCGTCCTCCCATGCCGGTGGGCGCCCCCGGGACGTCGGTATTCCGGGCAGGGTTGAGCCCGGCGAGAATTCGCCGAATGCCTGGTGCGGGGCGTTTTAGCTGAGGCGGGCCGTTGTTGGGTGGCCGCTCTGGTTGGCGATCCGGTCATCGCCGTGTGGTGCGCGGGATCGTCCGCTCGTCGTGCGGTCAGAGTCGAAGGTGCGTTCCCCGCGCCTCACCCTCGGGGCCGGCGCCGTCCGGGGTGTCGGGGGTGGGGAAGTTTTCATGAAAACTTCCCCACCCCACCTGCGGAGTCCGCACGCACGACACTCGTTCAGTAGTCGACGCGGTCGGTCTTGTTCCGCCAGGCGTCGAACGCTTCGTTCCGGTTATGGATCTCGATCCGCGCGATGGCGGTCGGGTTCTGGGCCGGGTCGACCATCGCGTCGTAGAAGGCGCGGTCGTCGAAACCGGCCGCCGCGGCGTCGTCGCGGTCGGCGGCGAACAGGACGCGTTCGACCCTGGCCCACATCGCCGAGGCCAGGCACATCGGGCACGGTTCGCACGAGGTCACCAGCACGCAGCCGGCCAGCGAGAACGCGTCGAGCTCCCGGCAGGCGTTGCGGATGGCCACGACCTCGGCATGCGCGGTCGGGTCGAGGTCGGCGGTGACGCGGTTGTTCCCGGTCGCCACGATCTCGCCGTCGCGGACGATCACCGCGCCGAACGGGCCGCCGCCGTTGTGCACGCTGGTGGTGGCCAGCTCGATCGCGCGGGCCATCCAGTCGTGCTCTTGTTGGGTTGCGACGTCAACGGACATCGTTTCACTCCAATGGTTCTCGTCGCTTCAGATGATGTGCTCGGGAGCGACCGGGGTGTGCGTGAGGTCCTTGCCGGTGGCGGCGCGGATGGCCGCGACGACGGCCGGGGTCGTGGAGATGGTGGGCGGCTCGCCGACACCGCGAACCCCGTAGGGCGCGTTGTCGTCAGCGCGCTCGATGACGTCGATCTCCATCGGCGGCATGTCGAGGATGGTGGGGATCAGGTAGTCGGTGAACGAGGGATTGCGGATCTTCCCGTCCTTGACCTGGACCTCCTCCATCACCGCCAGGCCGAGGCCCTGCGCCGAGCCGCCCTGGATCTGGCCGAGAACGGCTTCGGGGTTCACGGCCTTGCCGACGTCCTGCGCGCAGGCCAGCTGCACGACCTTGACCAGCCCCAGCTCGGTGTCGACGTCGACGACGGCGCGGTGCGCGGAGAAGGCGTGCTGCACCTGCACCATCTCGCTGCGCCCGTCGGCGTCCATCGGGAAGGTCTGCCGGTGGTGGAACTCGCGGGTCTCCTCGATGACGTCGTCGCCCAGCAGCTCGGCGAGGTCGGTGACCACGCCGTCGTCGGCGACCACCTTGCCGCCCTGCAGCGACAACCCGACCGTGGTCCCGAACCGCTCGGTGACCCGGTCGAACAGCACCTCACGCACGGCCTGGCAGGCCTCCCGCACCGCACCTCCGGTGACGTAGGTCTGCCGCGACGCGGAGCTGGAACCGGCCGGGCCGACCGAGGTGTCGTTGGGGTGGATGGTCACCCGCTCCACGCCCAGCTCGGTGCGCGCGATCTGCTGCTGCACGGTCACCAGGCCCTGACCGACCTCGGCCGCGGCGGTGTGCACCATGGCGGCCGGTTCGCCGCCGATGAGCTGCAGTCGCACCCGCGCCGTCGAGAAGTCGTCCGCGCCTTCGGAGTAGCAGATGTTCTTGATCGTCACGCCGTAGCCGATCCCGCGCACCACGCCTTCGCCGTGCGTGGTGTTGGACGCGCCGCCGGGCAGCTCGCGGATGTCGGTGGTGTCGCGCTCGGCCGGCATCGGCAGCGCCCGGACGCGTTCCATCAGCTCGGCGACCGGGGCCGGCGAGTCCACGACCTGCCCGGTGGGGATCGTCCCGCCCTGGGTGATCGCGTTGCGCACCCGCAGCTCCACCGGATCCACGCCGAGCGCGGCCGCGAGCTTGTCCATCTGGGACTCGTAGGCGAAGGTCGGCTGCACCGCGCCGAGCCCGCGCATCGCGCCGCACGGCGGGTTGTTGGTGTAGAGCCCCCACCCGTCGACGCGCACGTTGGGAACTTCGTACGGACCGACGCCCAGCGTCGTCGCGTTGCCCACCACGACGGGGGTCTTCGACGCGTACGCGCCGCCGTCGAAGTACTGGTCGGCCTTGACGTACACCAGCTTCCCGTCGCGGGTCGCGCCGTGCTCGTAGTACATCTTCGCCGGGTGCCGGTGCACGTGGCCGTAGAACGATTCCTCGCGGCTGTAGTACATCTTCACCGGCTTGCCGACGTGCAGCGCGAGCATGCACACGTGCACCTGGATCGACAGGTCCTCCCGGCCGCCGAACGCGCCGCCGACGCCGGACATGGTCATCCGCACCTTCTCCGGCGGGAGTCCCAGCGCCCGGGCGGTCTGCTTCAGGTCGGAGTGCAGGTCCTGGGTGGCCAGGTAGAGCTCGACGCCGCCGTCCTCGGCGGGGATCGCCAGACCGGACTCCGGGCCCAGGAACGCCTGGTCCTGCATGCCGACGGTGTAGACCCCGGAGACCACGACATCGGCGGTGGCGTCCGGGTCTCCCTTGACGATGTGCTGGTGGCGCACCACGTTCCCGTCCGGGTGCAGCTTCGGCAGGTCCGCGTCGTGCGCGGCGCGCTCGGCGTCGAGCACCGGCGTCAGCACCTCGTAGTCGACGACGATGCGCTCCAGCGCTCGCCGCGCGGTCTCCGGGTGATCGGCGGCGACCAGGGCCACCGCTTCGCCGACGTAGCGCACCACATCGGAGGCCAGCACCGGCTGGTCGACCGTCTTGAGGCCGTAGATGTTCTCGCCCGGCACGTCCTCGGAGGTGAGCACCGTGTGCACACCGGCCATCGCCATCGCGGGACCGACGTCGATGGAGCGGATGCGGGCGTGCGGGTGCGGGCTGCGCAGCGTCGCGCCCCACAGCATGTCCTCGGCCCACAGGTCGGAGGCGTAGGCGAATTCGCCGGTCACCTTCAACCCGGCGTCGGGGCGCAGCGGGGACTCGCCGATGCCGCCGTCGATGGCGTCGTCGAGCCGCTGCGGCGTCCGCGTGGGTGCCTGAGCACTCGGTCGGTTGGTCATGGTCACGACACCTCCACCAGGCGCAGCCGGGCGCTCGCCCGGTCCAGCTCTTCGACGACGTCTTCTCCGGTGAGCACTTCTCTTCCGCCGCACAGCAGCGTGTCGACCTGCGGCAACCGGCCCAGCACCAGCGCGGCGACCGGATCGGCGATGCCGGTGTGGTCGAGCCCGCCGAGCCGCCACACGGCGATGTCGGCGAGCTTGCCCGGCTCCAGCGAGCCGATCTCGTCCTCGCGACCGAGGCAGCGCGCGCCGCCCCGGGTGGCCAGCCGCAGCGCGTCGCGTACGGACAGCGCGCGGGGGCCACCGGTGGCGCGGGCGAGCAGCAGGGCCTGGCGCATCTCCTCGCCGAGTCCGCCGGACTCGTTGGAGGCGACCCCGTCGACCCCCAGCCCGACGGGGGCACCTGCGTTCAGGAGTCCTCGCACGGGCGCGATCCCGGCACCCAGCCGGCCGTTGGAGCTCGGGCAGTGCGCGACACCCGTGCCGGCCGCCGCGAGCCGTCCGATCGCGCTCGGCGACAGGTGCACGCCGTGCGCGAGCCACACGTCCGGTCCGAGCCAGCCCAGGTCCTCGGCGTACTCCACCGGGGTGCGGCCGAACTCGGCCCGGCACTGCTCTTCCTCGGCCGTGGTCTCGGCGAGGTGGGTGTGCAGCCGAACCCCGTTGCGGCGGGCCAGTTCCGCGGCCTCCCGCATGAGCTCCGCGCTCACCGAGAACGGCGAGCACGGTCCCACGGCGACCCGGACCCGGGAACCCGGTGCCGGGTCGTGGAAGGCGTCGATGGCCTGCTGCGTTCCGGCGAGCGCCGCGTCGCGGTCCTCGACGACGGAGTCGGGCGGCAGGCCGCCCTGGGAGCGGCCGCGATCCATCGAGCCGCGAACCGCGTGCAACCGCAACCCGATTCGCTCGGCGGCGGTGACCACCGCGCCGAACACGTCACCCCCGTCGCGCGGGAACACGTAGTGGTGGTCGGAAGCCGTGGTGCAGCCCGAGCGCGCCAGCTGCGCGAGTCCCGCCGAGGCCGCGGCGTGCGCGGTCTCGACGTCCAGCCGCGCCCACACCGGGTACAGCGCGGTCAGCCACTCGAACAGCGTCGAGTCGACGGCCTGACCGCGCGTCGCCCACTGGTAGAGGTGGTGGTGCGCGTTGACCAGACCGGGCGTGACCAGGCATCCGGTGGCGTCGATCCGGTGCACCGGACCGTCCTGCGGCGGAGCCGATCCCGGTCCCACGGCGACGATGCGGTCGCCCTCGACGACCACGTGCCCCTCGGCGAACTCGGTCCCGGCGTCATCGACCGCCACGACCGGTCCGCCTTCGATGACGGTCCGCTCGATCACCGCACCGGGAGGGCCCTCATCCATGACTCCTCCGCGAAGCGGCGAGCCGGACCGCGTCCATGATCTTCTCGTATCCCGTGCAGCGGCACAGGTTTCCGGCCAGGGACTCGCGGATCTCGGCGTCCGACGGCTGCGGCGTGCGCTCCAGCAGGTCGTGGGTCTGCACCAGCAGGCCCGGCGTGCAGAAACCGCACTGCACGGCGCCGGTCTCGACGAACGCCTGCTGCACGGGGTCCAGCTGCTCCTCGTCGGCGAGGCCTTCGACCGTGCGCACCTCGCGCCCCTCGGCCTGACCCGCCGCGACCAGGCACGAACAGGCCGGGACGCCGTCCAGGTAGACCGTGCACGAACCGCATTCGCCCTGCTCGCAGGCGTTCTTCGAACCGGGCAGGCCAAGCCGCTCGCGCAGCACGTACAGCAGGCTCTCGCCCTCCCAGACGTCGTCGGCCTCCTGCCGGCGCCCGTTGACGGTGAAGTTCAGGCGCATTCCTGCCTCCCGGAGCGGTGTTCGTGCCAGGCCCGGCTCAGGGTCCGGCGTGCCAGCACGGCCAGGGCGTGCTTTCGGTACTGGGCGCTGCCGCGCACGTCGTCGATGGGGGACGAGGCCTGCGCGACGAGCTCGCCGAACCGCCGGGCCGCAGCGTCCTCCAGCGCGGCGTCCCAGTCGAGCTCGGCGGCGAGGAAGTCCTCGGCCTCCCGAGCCCGGACCGGGGTGGGCGCGGCCGAGCCGATGCCGGTGCCGGCGGTGCGGCTCGCGGGATCCAGCGAGATCGCGAACGTGCACACCGCGATGACCATCGCGTTGCGGGTGCCGACCTTGGAGAACTGCTGCGGGCCGGCGGCCGGTGCGATCCGGACGGCGGCGATGAGCTCGTCGGGATCGAGGACGTTGCGCTTCGGGCCCGCGAAGAACTCGTCGACCGGGATCACCCGGCTGCCGCGCACGGACTCGGCCACGACGCTCGCCCCTGCGGCGAGCAGCGACGGGTGCGCATCACCGGCAGGGGAGGCGGAGCCGAGGTTCCCGCCGACGGTGCCGCGGTTGCGGATCTGCGGCGATCCCACGGTGCGGCTGGCCATCGCCAGCCCGGGGACGCGCTCGCCCAGCTCCTCGATGATCCGTGAGTAGGGCACGCCCGCGCCGATGCGCAGCACGTCGCCGTCCGGCGCCCACTCGGCGAGCTCCGGCACGCTCGTGAGGTCGAGCAGGTGCTCCGGCCGCTGCCGGTCGAAGTTCAGCTCGACCATCACATCGGTCCCGCCCGCGATCGGCGTCGCGTCGGGATGCGCGGCCTTCGCTTCGAGCGCTTCCCGCCAGCTGGCGGGGCGGAGGAATTCCACGTCGTACTCCTTCTCGACCGGCCCATGCGCTGATGTGGCCCAGTACACATTCGGCGAGTAGTCGCTGGCTAGCGGGCGAAACCCCGAAAAAGGCGTTCCCCTGAACGGGTGTGGTTGTAGCTTCCTACGAAGACCGCGGATCCGCTCGACGTCGGCGCCGGTCCCGAAGCGACGACCTGAGCAGCTCCTCGGCCCCCGAACGCCACGTGCGAGGCGCGGTCGACTACCGGGTGTCGTGGTCGTTCTCGCAGCGGAACCGCCCTGAAGCTCCGACGGCGCCGTGTGCTCGGGTGGGGTAGAGAGAACGCGGCCACGCCGCTCGCCTGACGAACGGGGACGAAGAGTGCGGCTCAGAGATCTGCTCGCCGACGACGAGCTCGGCCTCGTGCTGCTCAACGACGCCGACGCGCTGGATCGGCCCGTGCGCGGCGTCTACATCACCGACCTGATCGACCCGCGCCGCTACCTCACCGGCGGTGAGCTGGTGCTCAGCGGCCTGGTCTGGCACTCGGGCCCGGAGGACTCCGAGCGGTTCGTAGAGGCGCTCGTCGACGCCGGGGTCGCGGGTCTCGCGGCCGGAACCGCGCGGCTCGGGCACGCACCGGCCGACCTGGTGAAGTCCTGCCGGGCGCACGGGCTGCCGGTGTTCGAGGTCCCGATCTCGGTCAGCTTCAACGCGCTCGCCGAACGCATCCAGTGGCGGGCCGCGCCCCGCCGGGAACTGATCTCTGCGGTGGCCGCCGGAGCCGACCTGGACCGGGTGCTGCGGATGGCCGCCGACGACCTCGACGCCGACTGCTGGGTCCTGTCGGCGACGGGCTGGGTCGTCGGAGGAACCGCCGAACTCGACGAGCAGACCCGAGCGGACGCCCTCGCCGAGTTCGCCCGGGGCCGCCTGCCGCGCACCGCGCGAGCCGGGCGACCGCACGTGCTGTGGCCCGTGGAATCCGGTGCCGAACCCGTCGCCGCGCAGTGGTTCGCGCTGGTCAGCGGCGACCTGGTCGAGTGGGACGAGCACCGCGAAGCGGTGGCCACCGACCTGGGCACCGTCGTCGCCCTGGTGCGCGCGCGGGTCGACGAGGCCCGCCGCATCGCCGGCCGCTCGGTCGAAGCCGCGCTGCGCAGGCTCCTGGAAGGCAGCTCCTCGCCCACCGAGGTCGCCGCCCGGCTCGAAACCGCCGGGCTGCCCGCCGACGAACCGCTGCGCGCGGTGGTGATGGGCGTCGGCGACTCGACCAGGTCGACGACGCTTCTCCGCGAGATCGCCGCCGCCACCGGCATGGCCTCGGTCACCGCGCCGCTGGGCGACGGCGCCGCCGCGCTGTTCGTCGACACCCGAGAGCACCTTGCGGGCCTGGAGCAGCAGCTGCGGGACATCGTCGCCGACGCCGAAGCCGGCCTGGGGGAGCGGCGGCTCACGATGGGTGTCAGCGACACCACGGCCGCCACGGCGCTGCGCGGAGCCCTCGACGAAGCCGCCTACGCCCGCAAGCTCGCCGATCAGCGACGGGGGCGCGCGGAGGTCGCCGTCGCCGCCGAGCTCGCCTCGCACGAGGTGCTGCTGGCCTCCACCTCCGACGAGCTGCGCCGCTCGTACCGGGAGCGACTGCTCGCCGACATCACCGCCTACGACGCCGCGCACGGTTCGGAGCTGCTGCGCACGCTGCGCGTCTTCCTGGACAACAACGGTTCCTGGTCGCGCTGCTCGCAGCTGCTGCACGTGCACGTCAACACGCTGCGCTACCGCATCCAGCGCGTCGAGGAGCTCACCGGACGCGACCTGGCCGACTTCTCCACGCGAGTGGACTTCTACCTGGCCCTGCGGCTGGAATCCGACGCCTAGGAACGACACGCCCGGTCGTTCGGAACCTCGGTAGCCTGACCAGCGCGGGCCGGCTCTCCGGGCGGGAGGCACCCATGACCGAACGCGAACTCCCCGACATCGGCGCGGCTCCGCCGCCGTCGGCCGATCAGCCGGTGACCTCCGACGATGTGCAGGCGCTCCGCGACATCACCGCCCAGGCCGTGGCGCTCGACGGACGGCGCGGCGGTGCCGAGCTGCTCCCGGCGGTCACGAGCGCGTTCAGGGCGGCCTCGGCGCGGTCGGCCCCGGCCGGTCTCGAAACCGACTTCACCGCTGCGGCCGCAGAACTCGGCCAAGTCGCCGGGTGGCTCGCGTTCGACTCCCTCCGGCACGACGAGGCCCGCCGCCTCGACCTGCGGGCCCTGCGCCTCGCACGACTCGCCGGGGACGCCCGCATCGAGAGGTTCCTGCTGGGCAACATGGCGCTGCTGGCGCAGGAAGCCGGACGGCCCCGCGAGTCCCTGCGCATCGTCGATCTGCTGGAGCTCTCCGCGCCGTCGCCGAGGGTGCGGGTCATGGCCGCGCTCAGGCGCGCGCGGGCCCTCGCTGACCTCGGCGACCAGCGCGCGCTCGACCAGATCCACCGGGCGCAATCGCAGGCGGACGAGTCGATCACCCGCGCCGATCCCGAGTGGACGTGGTGGCTCGACCGCCGCGAACTCGTCCTGCACGAAGGCGGCATCTGGCGCGCGCTCGGCAGGCCGGACGAGGCGGTGGACCGCTACGCCGCCGCCCTCGAAGACGTGCCCGACGCCTATCCGTGGTCGGCCTACGTCGGCGGGTCCTGGCTCGTCGGCGCGCTGGTCGAGGCGCGGTCGTGGTCCGAAGCCGACACCGCCGCGAACGAGCTGGCCCGACTCGCGCGCGACGTGTCGTCCGGCCGCGCGACCCAGCGGCTCCGCGAGGCATCGGCCACCGCGAGGGCCCTGCGCGCCCCGTCCAGCCTCCAGGACCTGCTCACCGCGCTGGCCGGCTGAGAACTGCGTGGGGATCGTTCTGCCCGGCGGAGCGGGGTGTCGGAACCTGATGCCTGTGGGGTGGGGAAGTTTTCATGAAAACTTCCCCACCCACACGACCACCCCACCCACACGACGTGCGCGGGTCGCCGCGAGGCGTCCGGTCCGGTGCGCGTGCTCACAACTTCACGTGCGGTTCGAAATCTGACTTCGAGAGCGGTACCGTGCTTGGTCGCAGTTGCGGTCGCGCAGCGTCGAGCCGCAGGCGAGGAAGACGTGACGAGTACGCACCGATCCCCGAGACGGAGGTAACGGGATTGACCGATCTGTCCGCCACCACCGGCGTGACGGACCGCCTGAGCGGCACCGCGCAGCAGGAGCCCGGGCGGCACAACGGGAATCCGGATCCCATCCGGCGATTCCTGGATCAGCACAACCCCGAAACCCCTTGCCTCGTCATGGATCTGGCACACGTGCGGCAGCGCTACCGGCAACTGCGCACTGCTCTGCCGGACGCGCGCATCTGCTACGCGGTCAAGGCCAACCCGACCCCCGAACTCGTCGGCGAGCTCATCGCCGAGGGCGCCTCGTTCGACGTCGCCAGCCCGGGTGAGATCGAGTTGTGCCTGGCCAAGGGCGCGGCGCCCGAGTCGATCTCCTACGGCAACACCATCAAGAAGCGCCGCGACGTCGCCCGCGCCCACCAGCAGGGCGTGCGGCTTTTCGCCACCGACAGCGAAGCCGACCTGACCAACATCGCCGAGGTCGCACCCGGTTCGCAGGTGTTCTGCCGCGTCCTGGTCGACAACACCGGCTCCAAGACCCCGTTCGGCCGCAAGTTCGGCTGCACCCCGGCGCAAGCCGCGCGCTTGCTCGTGCGCGCCGCCGGGATGGGACTCGACCCGTACGGCGTCTCGTTCCACATCGGATCGCAGCAGCTGGACCCGGCCGCCTACCAGCACGGGATCGCGGCGGCCGCGCGCGTGTTCGCCGACTGCGCCGAGCACGGCGTGCGCCCGCGGATGGTCAACCTGGGCGGCGGTCTCCCTGCCGAGTACACCGACACCGCACCTCCGCTGGCCGACTACGTCACGGCCGTGGAGCACGCGCTGGAGCGCGCTTTCGGGCCGCAGCGACCGGAACTGCTCGTCGAGCCCGGCCGCTTCCTCGTCGGCGACGCCGGCGTGCTGCGCAGCGAGGTCGTGCTGGTCACCGACTCGTGCGACGGGCAGCGGCGCTGGGTGTACCTCGACATCGGGCGCTACAACGGCCTCGCCGAGACCGAGGGAGAGGCCATCACCTACCGGCTGCGCACCTCGCGCGACGGGGACCCGGTCGGCCCGATCGTGCTGGCCGGGCCGACCTGCGACGGTGATGACGTGCTCTACCAGCGGACCCACTACGAGCTGCCGCGCACGCTGCGCGGCGGTGACCACGTGGACCTGCTGTCGGCGGGCGCGTACACCGCGAGCTATTCATCGGTGGGATTCAACGGGTTCACCCCGTTGCCCACCTATTGCGTCGATGGCGATCAGCGGCCGTGATCTGCTGCGGCGGCGAATCCGCTCGCAGCTCGTGCTCTCCGCCGACGGAGAGCGGGACGCGGCAAATCTGCGAAATGATGGGAGGTCGATAGATGTCCGTTGAGACCGGAGCACAGGTCGGTCTGTTCACCGGCAGGCACGTCCTCGCCGAGCTCGAAGGCGTGGAACCGGCGCTGCTGGACGACGAGCAGTACCTGCGCGAAGTCCTGCACAACGCGTTGAGCGAGTCGGACGCCACGGTGTGCCAGATGATCGCCAAGCGGTTCGACCCGCAAGGCGTCACGGTGTTGGCGCTGCTGTCGGAGTCCCACGCCTCGATGCACACGTACCCGGAAGACGGCTCGATCTTCATCGACGTGTTCACCTGCGGCCACACCGCGAAGCCGGAGCTGGCCGTGGAACTGCTCGCCGAAGCGCTGCAGCCGACCTCCAAGCACGTGCAGACCATTGAACGCGGGCACGACTACGCCGAACTGGTCTGCTGAGGCGGTCTTTTCGCGTGTCTGCGGGCCCGTCGCGGGAGCGGGCGGGATGCTGGGCACACATCAATGGGGAATTCAGGAGGAACACCGTTGATCGAACTCGACGGGCACCGGTGGATCAAGGAGCCGATGGGCGACGACCTGCAGCGCCTGTGGCGGGTGGACGACGTGCTGTGGGAGGGCGACACCCCCTACCAGCACGTGGTGATCGCGCGCACCGCGCAGGGCGTCTCGCTGTTCTGCGACGACGACCGGCAGAGCACCGAGTTCTCCCAGCTGGTCTACCACGAGGCCATGATGGTGCCGGCGTTCCTGCTGGCCGCGCAGGTGGAGCGGGTGCTGATCATCGGGTCGAGCGAGGGGGTGGCCAGCCAGATGGCCGTGGCCGCCGGCGCGACCCGGGTCGATCACGTCGACATCGACGAGCTGTGCGTGCGCAAGTGCGCCGAGCACCTGCCCTACGGCTACACGCCCGAGGAGCTGGCCGCCGCCGAGAAGGGCGAGGGCCCGGTTGCGATCCACTTCGCCGACGGCTGGAGCTTCCTGGACACGGCCCCGCCGGAGGGCTACGACATCGTCGTGGTCGACCTGCCCGACGAGCGCGCTGACGACGCCGACGGCCAGCACAACCGGCTCTACGGCCTGGAGTTCGTCCAGCGCTGCCAGTCGGTGCTCTCCGCAGGTGGCGTGGTGGCCTTCCAGGGCGGCTGTCCGACCGTGTGGCGGAACGAGACGCTGATTCGCGCATACAACCGGTTCCAGTCGGCGTTCGAGACGGTCACCTACTTCGGCTCCGACGAGCACGAGTGGGCGTTCCTGTTCGGCCGGGTCGAGCCGATCGACGACCCGATCAACCTCATGCTCGAAGCGCTCCCCACCAGCGGCTACGAGCCCAGGACGATCGACGACGCCTCGCTGATCGGCGCCACCGTCGCGCCGTACTCGCTGCGCAACCAGTCCTGACCGGCGCCGGAGGTGGGCGGTCGACGTCCACCTCCGGTCCCGCCGACTACAGGGAGTCGAGGTAGGGGTGGAAGGCCGGCGTTCCGTCCCGCGGGAGGAACCACTGGTCGAACGCGAGGCCCCGGTCGTGCAGCTCGGCCTCGACCTTCGCGGCTTGCTCGACGACCTCCGGCTCCGCTTCGGCTGCCAGCGGCACGTCGATCTCGTACAGCTCGTGGTGGTCGAACCCGCCGAATGCCTTCTCCGCGAACGCCTCGAACAGCGGCTCGCTGGTCTCCCAGTCCATGAGCTCCGCGGCTTCCAGGACCACCCGGGCCTCGTTGAGCACCAGCCGCAGCGCGAGCGCCTCGGCGACGCTGCGCGGCGGCTGCCACGCCGGCTCGGTGAGCCGGACGGTCACGGCGGCGGAGGCGAGCACGAACGCCCTGGCGAAGAACGCGTCGTAGCGCTGGTCGTAGCAGGGCGGTAGCTCTTCGAGCACGAGCAGGCCGACCGCGTCGGCGACGGTCGCGTTGTTGACCGCCAGGGCGAGCTCGTCGTAGAAGATCTCGTCGGTCACCACGCGCACCGCGTGCACCAGCGCACCTGCGGCCAGCGTCGCCTGCTCGCCCTCGACGCCGAAGGCGTCACCGCCGAACGAGCGCAGCCGCGGCGCCAGGCCGGAGAGCCGCTTCTTCCAGTGCTCCAGGTCCATCGCGGGCTCGCCGGAGGACTCCAGCACCTCTTCGATGGCGGCCTGCAGCGCGTCGTCGGCGTCGACCCCGTCGGCCGCGGCCAGCCGCTCGTTGAACTCGTCCTCGGTGATGCGCACGGCCGAGTCGGACACCGACCAGCCGATCAGCAGCTCCGTCTCGACGATGAGCTCGTCCAGCACCGACGCCGCGCCCTCCTCGGCGGCCTGCAGCGATGGCGCGTCCAGCGCGAGCAGGACGCTCACGCCCGCCGGGTGCACGGTGATGCGGTAGTCCAGCACGTCGATCTCGGACTCGCCCGGCCCGCTGACGCCCTCGACCATCGCGAGGTGGCGGTCCAGGACCGCCGCGACGCCCTCCTGCTGCAGCGGGTCCAGCTCGACCACCTCGGCAGGTGGTGCCAGCTCTGCCGTCACCGCGTAGTCCACCGCGTATCGCCCTCTCCTCGACTGCTGGTCGGCATGGTACGACGTCGCCCCGGCGGTGACCCGTCCACCGGACGGGGTGTCGGGGTCGGCGATGATGGTCGAGTGACGACGAGCGTGGTGGTCTTCGGCAGCTGCAACATGGACCTGGTGGCCTACGTGCCGGTAGCGCCCAAGCGGGGCGAGACGGTCACCGGCCGCGAGTTCCGCACTGTTCCCGGCGGCAAGGGCGCCAACCAGGCGATCGCCGCGGCCAAGGCGGGTGCGGACACGCGCATGATCGGAGCGGTCGGCGGCGACGAGTTCGGCGACGAGATCCGCCGCGTGCTCCAGAAATCCACTGTGGACACCCGTGGCCTGCGCACCGCGCCCGGCCGGAGCGGAACGGCGCACATCGTGGTCGACGACGGCGGTGACAACTCGATCGTCGTGATCCCGGCCGCCAACGGATCAGTGGACGCGCTCGCTGACGGGGACGAGGAGATCATCGCGCGCTCCGACAGCCTGCTGCTCCAGCTGGAGATCCCGCAGTCCGGGGTGGCGGCGGCCGCGGCCGCGGGCAAGCGCAACGGCGTGCGAGTCGTGCTCACCCCGGCCCCGGCGGTACCGCTGCCGGAGGGCCTGCTGCGCGAGGTGGACCTGCTGGTGCCCAACGAGCACGAGGCAGCCGTGCTGACCGGCCACGAGGACGCCCGGCGAGCGCTGCCCGCACTGCTGGAGCTGGTTCCCGAGGTCGTGATCACGCTGGGTGCCCGGGGGTGCGTCTACGGCAACCGCGACGGCGTCCGCCACGAGGTGCCCGCGTTCGACGTTCAGGCCGTGGACACCACGGCGGCCGGCGACACCTTCGTCGGAGTGCTCAGCACCGCGCTGGGCGCGGGAGCGGAGATCCCCGAGGCGCTGCGCCGCGCCGCCGCGGGGTCGGCGCTGTCGGTGCAGCGCAATGGCGCGACCAGCGCGATGCCCGATCGAGAGGAAATCGACCGGTTCATCGCGAACTCCTAGTCGGCACTTCCCATTAGCCGTGACCGCCGCTGCGGTGGCCATTGGTGGGTAATGCGCGGGCATTCACCGGGCGGCCGGAAAGTTCCCGAGGAACCAGATCCGGCCGCCCGTGCCCGGCTGTTCACTGAGCGTTGTCGAAAGCCTCGACGATCTCAGCCGGAATGCGGCCCCGGTCGGAAACCTGCATGCCCTGTTCCCGAGCCCATTCACGAATGGCCTGGTTCCGTTCCCGGTCGGCCTGCGTCGGCGCGCCCGAAGGCTTGCCGGGCTTGTTGCCGGACCGCTTGCGGCCACCGGTCTTACGTGCGCTGGCCACGAAAGAGGCCAACGCGTCCCGCAGTTTCGCGGCGTTGTCGTCGGACAGGTCGATTTGGTAGTTGACCCCGTCCAGGGCGAACTCGACAGTGCTGTCGGCTTGCGAGCCGTCGACATCGTCGACCAGCTGCACGGTGACTTTCTGCGCCACGGTTAAACCTCGATTCCGGCTCGAATCCAGTCTCAGCGCGCACGTGCCCGCGCGACGAAGAGCGAGCGAACAATAAACGATCGCCGGAAGAATGTTCCACCCGGTCTCGAAATTCGGTCCCGGAACCGATTACCTCGGGTGAAACGGCCGCGTCCGGTTACCGTCCGTTAGAGGGCCGGACACCGGCGCGTTGCGATGACGTCCCCTGCGCCGAGCGGATTTCGGCCTAGCGAGCCGCTGTTCTAAGGTTGAGTGCGAGACATCTGCTAAGCGCCGTGCTACAACGTGGTCAGAACCAGCAGTAGTCTTGCCTGGAAGTCGCGGATCGAGACGGGGCGCGTTCCCGAGACAGGTGATCATGGCCGAGCGGATTCAGGTTGATCTCGTCGATGACATCGACGGGTCGCCAGCCAAGCACACCGTCACTTTCGCCCTGGACGGCGTGAGCTACGAAATCGACCTGAACGACGGCAACGCCGAAGCGCTGCGTTCTGTGCTCGACCGCTACATCAAGGCCGCCCGCGCACCCAAACCCGCAGCTCCGCGCAGCACCAAGCAGCAGGAGCGCGAGGACGAGCAGGCGCGCGAGGCAAACAAGCAGCTCACCGAGCAGATCCGCGGTGCTGCCGCGCGCACTCGCGAGGCGCTGAAGAAACCCGAGTCGGAAGAAGCCGCCGAGGCTTCCCCCTCGGAGTCTCCGGCCGCCGAGGCTCCCGCAGCGGAAGCCGAGCCGGAGGTGGCCGCAGCCGACGAGGCGAAGCCGGCCTCAACCGAGGGCCCCTCGGTGTCGCTCCCGCTCTTCTCCTCCGCGGTCGACTGACCACGACCGCGAAAAACCGCACCGGAGCGCTGGGCGCTGAATCCGGTGCGGTCCGAGTGGTCTGACGGCTGCTCAGTCCGCGGCGCGGTGCCTGCGGGCGCGGGAGCGGGTACCGGTGGAGCGCGTTTCCTTCGCGGGTGCCGAGTCCGCTCCTGCGGTGAGCGCGGCCGCGAACTCCGGCGGGGCGCTCGGGCCCCAGTTGCGGTCCTCCGGATCCGCCAGAGTGTTGCGCAGCTCGGTGTATATCGGATTCGAGTCCACTGCTACCCCCGTTCTGACGAGACGTCGGCAGGCTACCCGCGAAATCGCGGAGTGCCCTCTCGGAAGACCATCTACCACCCGAAGGTGGACGGTGCACTCCTGGAGCCGACGGGCCGGTTCACGCCCGATTCGCCTTTTCCGCCGCTGTGACCTGGGGTTTTGTCTTTAGAGGGGGGTGGTGTTCACCGGGTTTTTCGGGGTG
>NZ_BAAGZP010000006.1:0-100001 GCF_054778355.1 Saccharopolyspora tripterygii
ACCACAACGACCCACCAAGCCGCCTGACCAACCGTCACAGAAACCTTCAGCAGCCCCGAGCAACCCGCCGGTCCAAGGCGTCTCGACAAGTGACTTCCGGGCCGTCGCGGACCGCCTGACAGCGAAACTGCTACCAAAACTGAGACGAGCAGCGACAGGGCCCGGCGAGGAAGATCCCCGCCGGGCCCTGTTCGTGCTGGTCAGCTGAGCGGAAGCGGCGGGATTCGAACCCGCGGTCGGTCTCCCGACGCTCGCTTTCAAGGCGAGTGCATTCGGCCGCTCTGCCACGCTTCCACGGCGCAGCGTAGCCAACTGCGGGTGGTCGGCCTACAGCCGGTCCGGGGTCATTCGATGCTGCGGAGGTGGCCGGTGAGGCGGGTGAAGATCGCTCCCAGGGTCTTCTGCTCGTCGGGTTCGAGCAGGTCGATCATGTGCTCGCGGACGCCCTGGACGTGCGAAGGGGCCGCTTCGCGCAGTTTCGCCATGCCCTTGTCGGTGAGGACCGCGAGGACGCCGCGGCCGTCCTCCGGGCACTCCTGGCGACGCACCAGGCCCTCGCGCTCCAGCCTGCGGATCTGGTGGGACATGCGGCTCTTGGAGTGCGCGATGCCTGCGGCCAGTTCGCTCATGCGCATCTGCATGTCCGGCACCTCCGACAGCGAGACCAGGATCTCGTAGTCGGCGATCGACAGGCCGTGGGTGACCTGCAGCTCCCGGTTGAGCCTGTGCTCCAGGAGCGCGCTGCCCACGATGTAGGAGCGCCACGCCGTCATCTCCGTGTCGCCGAGCCAGGGGGTCAGCTGTTCGGTCGTCGCCTCACTCACCCGGTCAGGCTACCGAGCTGATGCGTGCTTCGGGATCGACTCGTGAGCCTCCGAACTAAATTGGATTGCCTGACCTCCGGTTCCCATGACTAACATCGAACCCGAGCGAGGGGGCGATGTGACGGTCGCGGTCGAGGTCAACGAGCTGGTCAAGCGCTATCCCAAGAGCCGTTCCAACGCTGTCGACGGGCTCTCCTTCCAGGTGCGCGCGGGAGAGGTCTTCGGGCTGCTCGGCCCCAACGGGGCGGGCAAGACCACGACCGTCGGCATCCTCACCACCCGCGTCCAGCTGAGCAGCGGCACGGCGATCGTCGCCGGGGTCGACGTGGCGGCCGATCCGGTGGGCGCGCGCAGCAAGGTCGCCGTCGTGCCGCAGCGGGTCAACCTGGACCGCTCCCTGGACTCGCGGCAGAACCTCATCTGGCACGCCAACTACCACGGGGTTCCGCGCGCCGAACGACATCGGCTGGCCGACGAGCTGCTGGACCGGATGGGTCTCACCGACAAGGCCAAGGCCCGCGTCGACGACCTCTCCGGCGGTCAGTCGCAGCGGCTGATGATCGCCCGCGCGCTGATCCACAAGCCCGAGGTGCTGTTCCTCGACGAACCCTCCACCGGCCTGGACCCGCAGGCGAGGCTGTTCGTCCACGACCGCATCAACGACCTGCGCGACCAAGGCGTCACGGTCGTGCTGACCACGCACGACATGGACGAGGCGGAGAAGCTGTCCGACCGGGTCGGCGTCGTCGACCACGGCAAGCTGCTCACGCTGGACACGCCGGAGGCCCTGATCCGCTCGCTGCCCGGCAGCGGGACGATCGACGCCACCGTTCTCCCCGACGGCTACGAGCCGGACAAGATCTCCGACCTGCTCGCCGAGGTCGACGGTGTGCAGCAGGTCGAGCGGATCGGCGGCGCCGACGCCGAGCTGCGGATGCGGCTCTACGTCGGCGCCGAACCCGCTGCGCTGCTGGGCCCGATCGCGCAGACCTTGCACCAGCAGCGGATCCCGATCAGCGACCTGTCGCTGGGCTCGGCGACGCTGGAAGACGTCTTCATCGACCTGACCGGGCGGGAGCTGCGATGACTTCGGTTCGCGCGTTCCTCGCCGTGCTCGGCCGCGACGTCTTCGTCACCGGCCGGGAGCTGCCGAGCTTCCTGGCGCAGGTGCTGGTGCAGCCGGTGGCGCTGCTGTTCATCTTCGGCAAGGTCCTCGGCGAGCTCGGCTACACCCAGCCCGGCTACGCGCAGGTCCTGCTGCCCGGGATGATCGCGCTCAACGCGTTCCTGGTGGCGCTGCAGAACACCTCGTTCCCGCTGGTCCTGGACTTCTCGTACTCGCGGGAGATCGAGGACCGGCTGCTGGCGCCGCTGCCCATCAGCTGGGTGGCGGTGGAGAAGATGCTCTTCGGAGCGCTGCGCGGCCTGTTCGCGGCGGTGCTGATGGTGCCGTTGGGCATGTGGATGCTCGGCCGGATCGACTGGGACCTGTCCGGCTTGCCGTTCGCGTTGCTGTGCATGGTGCTCGGCTCGGGGGCCGGCGCCGCGGTCGGGCTGACGGTGGGTGCCGCGGTGCCTCCGCGGCGCATCAACATCATGTTCGCGGTGATCCTGGCTCCGCTGATGTTCACCGGCGCGACCCAGTTCCCGTGGGCTCAACTGCAGCACCTGCGCTGGTTCCAGGTGCTGTGCGCGATCAACCCCCTGACCTACGTCAGCGAGGGCATGCGCGGGGCGCTGCTGCCGGGGATCCCGCACATGGCTCCGTGGGTCTGCGTGGTGGCGCTGCTGTTCGCGCTGCTGCTGTTCGGCACCCTGGGCATCAGGTTCTTCCTGCGCCGCGCTCTCGACTGAGTGGTGTTCCGGGGCGCGTCGTCGCTCGAACGAGGGAAAAGATCCACACCATCAGGTGATCAGCTCTCCGTAACGAGTCCCACTCGTTCCGTGAGCGAACACGTTTTCGCAGCTCAGGCGCCGAATGGGGGTCTTCGGCGAAGCGCAGGCCGGTGTGGTGGCGCGGGGGAGCGCGGATAGCTTCCCGTTGGCATTTGATCTCTCCGATCAGAAGCCGACCTCCGGGCACCAGAAGACGTTTCGGTTCGGAGGACCACAGCGCCAACGGGCCAGGAGCCGATGATGAGCCTACGTCGCACAGCCGGCGGCACCGCACGCGTGGCGCGGTCGCTGACTGCCGCCGCGCTGGGCTTGGCATGCCTCGCGATGACCGGGTGCGCCCCGCATCCGGGTGCCGCGCCGGTCGAACGCCCGCCCTACGCCATGGCCAGGGCGGACCTGGGGATGCAGGCCGACTCCACCACCTTCACCGATTTCCCCACCGCCCCGCAGGATCCCGATCCGGCCGGGGCGAACGGCGGGGTGCTGCTGCGGGTTCTCACCGATGTGGGCGTGCACCAGTCGCCCGATGGTCCGGTGTTCGCGAAGCTGCCCGCCAAGCAGCTGAACAACCCGACGTGGGTGCCGGTGATCGCCGAACGCGGCGGGTGGGCGCAGGTGCTGCTGCCCTCCAGGCCCAACGGCGCCACCGGTTGGGTGCAGGTGAACGAGCAGGTCGAACGCGCCCGCACTCCCTACGTGGTCGACGTCGAGGTCGACGCGCGCAAGCTCATGGTGCGCCGGAACGGCGCCGTGATCGGCGAATGGGTCGTCGGAGTCGGGGCGTCGGATTCACCGACGCCGCGCGGACGCACCTACATCATGGCCGCGATCGAAGAGACGGTCACCAAGTTCAGCCCGATCATCCTGCCGCTGGGCATCCACTCCAACACCTTCAGCACGTACGGAGGCGGACCGGGCACGGTCGCGCTGCACGGCTGGCCGGACCCCTCGGTCTTCGGCCAGGCCAGCAGCGACGGCTGCGTCCGCGTTCCCGATGACGCGCTGCGCCTGCTGGCAACGCTGCCACTGGGCACGCTCGTCCACCTGCGGTGACCGCGCCGCAGGAGGAATTCCCCCGAGGAAAAGGAAGAGGAAGCGATCTATGCGCAAGACTGCTTATCTGGCGGGCGCGCTGGCCATGGGCACCGCGAGCATGGTCATCGGTGGCACCCAGGCGTTCGCCGACAGCACCGACAACGACGGCGTGAACGTCGGCAACGACAACAACCTGAGCCTGCTGCCGATCCAGCTGTGCGGCAACAACATCGCCATCCTCGGCGCGGTCGTGCCCATCGCCTCGCCGCAGAACGTGGTGTGCGCCAACGCTCCGATCGAGGAGGGCCCGAGCGAGCCGCCGGCCGAGGAGCCGACCGAGCCGCCGGAGACCGAGCCGACGCCGCCCACCGAGCAGCCGCCGAACGACGAGACTCCCCCGAGCGAGACGCTGCCCGAGGCTCCGGCACCCGTTGCGGTGCAGGGCCACCACGCGGTGACCGGCTGAATTTCACTCGGACGGATGGGCCAGCCACCTGAACGGGTGGAACACCTGCCGCTTTTGTAGCGGCAGGCCTGGCCCGCCACTACATTCCGGTGCTGCGTAGATCGCTACGCGTAGAAAAGTGCGGTCGTTTCGGCTCAAACGATCGCATCCGCAGCGGTGGCGGTCGGCGAAGTCACTCCCCCTCTCTTCGCCGGCCACCACCGTTGCTCCTTTTCGCCGAGTCAGCTTCCGAAGGACTTCGCGGCCGCCAGGAACGCGTCGTTCTCGTGCGCCTGACCGATGGTCACCCGGGCCCCGTCTCCGGCGAAAGCCCGCACCACGACCCGGTTCTCCAGGCAGTGCTCGTTGAAGTCACCGGTGCGATCACCGAGCGGCAGCCACACGAAGTTGGCCTGCGTCTCCGGCACCTCGTAGCCCATCGCCACCAGTTCCCGGTGAACCCGCCCGCGCTCGGCGATCACGTCGGCGCAGCGCCTGCGGAGCTCGTCCTGCGCCTGCAGCGAGGCGATCGCCGCAGCTTGGGCGAGGGCGTTGACGCTGAACGGGATCGTGACCTTGCGCAGTGTCTCGGCGACCTTCACCGGGCCGATCGCGTACCCGGCGCGCAACCCGGCCAGGCCGTAGGCCTTCGAGAAGGTCCGCATCGACACGACGTTGTCGCGCACCCGCGAGATCTCCACGCCGTCCGGCGCGTCAGGGGAGTCGACGAACTCGAAGTAGGCCTCGTCGAGCACGACCAGGACGTCCTCGGGCACCCGGTCCAGGAAGGCGTCCAGCTCGGCCGCGCGGACCAGCGTTCCGGTCGGGTTGTTCGGCGTGCACACGAAGATCAGGCGCGTTGCCGGGGTGATCGCGGCCAGCATCGCTTCGAGGTCCAGGGCGTGGTCACCGGTCAGCTCCACCTTGACCTGCTTGGCCCCGACGACCTGCGTGATGATCGGGTAGGCCTCGAACGACCGCCACGGGAAGATGACCTCATCCTCGGCGGTGCAGGTCGCCTGCACCAGCTGCTCGCACAGCGCCACCGAACCGCAGCCGACCGCGATCCGCTCGGGCGCGACGTCGTAGTGCGCGGCCAGCGCCTCGGTCAGGGCGCTGACCCCCATGTCGGGGTAGCGGTGGACCTCCGTCGCGGCGTCGTTGATCGCCGTCACCGCGCTCGGCAACGGCCCCTCGGAGACCTCGTTGCTGGCCAGCTTGATCGAACCGGGAACGGTCCGGCCCGCCACGTAGGGCGGCAACTGCTCCAGGTCGGCACGGGTGCGCACGCTCATCGACATCTCCTACCTCGATCCGTCACCAGCGACGTTATCCCGCCGCGCCCCACCGCCACACCACCGCTGTCCGCTTCCCGCCTCCGGCACGACCCGGCACTGCGGAGCCGTCCCGGCCGTCGGGGGTCCGGGAGGCGGGCGGTTCTGGTCCGAATTGACCGGGCAAAGCGGACATTGATCATGGACGGTTCGGACCAAAACCGCCCGCTGCCCGCGCTCTTCGCCACCACCAGCACCCGATGTGGTCCTCTTCGATCGGCTGTTGGTCCGTATGGATGACGCTGTTGCCCTGCGTTCACATACGTGTGGTTACCTGCCGGGCATGATCCAAACCCGTACCGAGACGATCTCGCTCACCGACGGCACGGGGTTGCGGCTCACGGTCGCCGAGCCCGACAACGTGGTGCGCGGGGGCCTCGTCTTCCTGCACGAGGCGCGCGGAATCACGGAGCGGGTCCGCAAGCTCTGCCGGGTCCTGGCTCAGGAGGGCTGGCTGACCGTGGCACCGCACCTCTACCACCGCGACGGCGCCGACGAGGTCGCCGACGACCAGAGCGAGCACGAGCAGGTCCGGAAGCTCTCGGGCGAGTCGATCCTGGCCGACACCGACGCGGCGTTCCTGTGGCTGTCCGACCAGGGCGTTCCCGTCGACCGGCAGGGGATCATGGGCTTCGACATCGGCGGCTCGGCGGCTCTGGTGGTCGCCTCGAACCGGTCGATCGGCGCCGCGGTCAGCGTCGGCGGAACCGGCATCCTCGAACCCCTCTCGTCGGCGCTCCCGCCGCTGGTGGACGTCGCGGGCGAGCTCGCGTGCCCGTGGCTCGGCATCTACGGCGACGACGTCGAGGCCGGTGAGGTCGACAAGCTCCGCGAGGTCACCGACGCCGCCGAGGTCGCCACCGACGTCGTCCGCTACCCGGGCGCCGGCCACCGCTTCGACCTCGACCCGGACGCCGCGGCGGAGGCCCTGCGACGCGCCCGCAACTGGTTCGACCTGCACCTTCGCTGAACTGCTCCGACGAGGGTGACGTTCGCCCTGGCAGGATCCCGCTCCGGTGGGTTAGGAAGTAGCCCATGACGACCGCACCGGAGCTGTTGTGGGAACCGAGCCCGGAACGAGTGGCCGAGAGCCGGATGGCCGCCTTCCGCTCGTGGCTGCGCGAGGAGCGCGGGCTCGACCTCGCGGACTACCGCGCCCTGTGGGAGTGGTCGGTGGCCGACGTGCCCGCCTTCTGGTCGGCGATCGCCGAGTTCTTCGACGTCTCCTTTCACGACCGCGCCGATGAGGTGCTGGTCGAGGAGGTCATGCCGGGCGCTCGCTGGTTCCCGGGCGCCACGCTGAACTACGCCGAGCACGCGCTGCGCGACGGTGAGGGCAAGGGCGATGAGGACCTCGCGGTCGTCTTCGTGCGCGAGGACGGGCTCAGCGAGGAGATCAGCTACGGCGAGCTGCGCAACCGGGTCGCCGCCGCGCGTTCCGCGTTCGCGGAGCTGGGCGTCGGCGCGGGTGACCGGGTCGCCGCGCTGGCCCCGAACAGCCCGGAGACGCTGGTGGCGTTCCTGGCCGCTGCGAGCCTGGGCGCCACCTGGTCGTCGTGCTCCCCGGACTTCGGCGTCCGCGCCGTCGCCGACCGCTTCGTGCAGATCGAGCCGAAGGTGCTCATCGCCGTGGACGGCTACTGCTACGGGGGTCGCCGCTTCGACGTCCGCGAGACCGTCGACCAGCTGCGCGCGGAGATGCCGGACCTGGCCGCGACGGTCCTGATCGACTACCTCGGCGAGGACCACGCGTTGCCCGGCGCGCTGGACTGGTCGGAGCTGCTGGCCCACCACCGCGGCGCCTCGCTGGAGTTCACCGCGGTGCCCTTCGACCACCCGCTGTGGATCTTGTACTCGTCGGGCACGACGGGTTTGCCGAAGGGCATCGTGCACGGCCACGGCGGCATGGTCCTGGAACACCTCAAGGCCGTCGGCCTGCACTGCGACCTGGGGTCGGGGGACCGGTTCTTCTGGTTCACCACCACCGGCTGGATGATGTGGAACTTCCTCATCGGCGGCCTGCTGACCGGAACCACGCTGGTGCTCTTCGACGGCAGTCCGGGCTACCCGTCGCTGTCGTCGTTGTGGGAGCTGGCGGCCCGGTACCGGGTGAACTACTTCGGCACGTCGGCGCCGTTCATCCAGAGCTGCCTGAAGCGCGAGCTGCGCCCGAAGGACGACTTCGACCTCTCGGCGTTGCGCGCGGTCGGTTCGACCGGTGCTCCGCTGAGCACCGACGGGTTCCGCTGGGTCGCCGACGCGATCGGTTCGGACGTGCA
This sequence comes from Saccharopolyspora tripterygii, assembly GCF_054778355.1. NCBI lineage: Bacteria > Bacillati > Actinomycetota > Actinomycetes > Pseudonocardiales > Pseudonocardiaceae > Saccharopolyspora > Saccharopolyspora tripterygii. The sequence goes on from NZ_BAAGZP010000006.1 coordinate 7,814, forward strand.
GATCGCGAGCGTCTCCGGTGGCACGGACCTGTGCACGGCGTTCGTCGGCGCGAGCCCGGACGTCCCGGTGTGGCTGGGCGAGATCTCCTGCCCGATGCTGGGCGCCGCGGCGGCTTCCTACGACGAGTTCGGCAAGGAGCTGCACGAGGAGGTCGGCGAGCTGGTGCTGACCAAGCCGATGCCGACGATGCCGGTGTTCTTCTGGAGCGACCCGGACGGAACCCGCTTGCGTGAGGCCTACTTCGACGAGTTCCCGGGCGTGTGGCGGCACGGGGACTGGGTCCGGATGACCGACCGGGGCTCGCTGGTGATCTACGGCCGGAGTGATTCGACTCTCAACCGCGGTGGCATCCGGATGGGCACGGCCGAGTTCTACCGCGTGGTGGAGGGTTTCGATCAGATCGCCGACTCGCTGGTGATCGACACCTCCGGTGCGGGCGAGACCGACGGCCAACTCCTGTGCTTCCTGGTCCTGGCGGAGGGGGTGGAGCTGCCCGACGTCATCGGCGATCTGAAGGACGCTCTGCGCACCGAGCTCTCACCGCGCCACGTGCCGAACCGCTTCGTCGTCGTCGACGAGGTTCCGCGCACCCTGAACGGCAAGAAGCTGGAGGTGCCGGTGAAGAAGATCCTCGCCGGAACCCCGCCGGAACGAGCCGTCAGCCGCGACGCCCTGCTCAACCCCTCGGCGCTGGATCCGTTCGTGCAGTTCAGCGGCGACTCGGAGGGGTGAGCGGGTGAGAGGGGGACCCCCCTGTTCTCGGGCCCGGAGGTGGTGTGTAAAGTTTTCTCCGGTGGCCGCGAAGGACGCCGGGAGGCTTCGCCTAGTCTGGTCTATGGCGCCGCACTGCTAATGCGGTTGGGGGTTACGCCCCCTCCCGGGTTCAAATCCCGGAGCCTCCGCAAGGGCCCTACCCTACGGGGTAGGACCCGACAATTGAACAAGCGCCCGTAGCTCAACGGATAGAGCATCTGACTACGGATCAGAAGGTTTGGGGTTCGAATCCCTACGGGCGCACGTCTGGTCGAGACAGCAGAAACCCCCTCTCGCAGGGGGTTTCTTGCTTTTCGGGGTAGCCGTGGTGATCTCGCTGCGGTGTTGTCCTCGCTCGGCGGGGGAGCGGTTCGACGCGATCCGGTTTCGGTTCTTCATCGGGGGCGGCGTTGTGATCGGGTTGGCGCTTACCGTGGTCGGGAAAACGATCATGGGGAGTGTGAGCATGTTCAGCGCCGGGAAGAGCGTCGGTGTGGGTCTGGCCGCGAGCGTGGTCGTCGCGTTCCTCGCTCTGGGGTGGTGCTTGTACTTCCAGCTCGCCAAGGTCGTCACGCCGTGGTTCTGGGTGGCCTTCGTCGTCCTGCTCGTCGCCGTGTCGGCGGGGTTCGGGTTGGAGATCCACCGGAAGAAGACGGCCCCGTCTCCCGGTCGTGCGGGTCTGCGGCGTCCGCGGGTGTTCGCCATCGGTCAGCTCGCGCTGATCTACGGCGTCATCACGAACATGGCCAGCCTCTACTGCGGCCGAGTGCTCCACGCGGAACTCGCGTCCGGCCTGCTGGTCGCGTTGGCGGTCACGTTGATGGTCGTCGCCGCCGTGACGCTGTACCGCGCGTCGCGCGGGGGCGCGCAACGCGCGTAAGCCTGAAAACCCGTTTCGCGGAGTGGGTTTGGTCGCAGACGGTCAGAACGGCGGGCGGGTGGTGGCCACCTCGAACGCCGTGACGTCGACGTCGCGCATCTCGATGCCCGTGTCCGGGGCGTGCGCGCGCCCGCGCCACGCCTCGATCGCGTCCCAGGAATCCCAGCGCTCGTAGTTGTTCACGCGTCCCGGATCCACCGGATCCGCGGTGATCGCGACGTCGAGGCAGCCGGGGGCGTTCCGGGCGCGCTCGACGAGGTCGCGGTGCGCTGCGACGTAAGCATCCCGCTTCTCCGCGTCGACTGTCACATGGCCAGCGATGATCCACATGGGTCCTCCTGGGGTCTGCAGGGCAGGTGCCCAGGACGACTCGTGCGCGGACCGAAAGTCATCGGTGGCTCAGGAATTGCGCTGGAGGATGCGGAGGACGCCGATCTCGGCGACGTTCTTGGTGAGTTCGACGTTGACCCAGCCGGCCACGTCGCCGAGCGGCATGCCCGGATGCTCCCATCCCACCGCATCGGGGCACACCGAATACTCCCGTCCTCAGCGGACGGGCGGGGTGCCGCGAGAATCCCCTGTGGTGCAGGGGGTTCTCGCGGCCGACAGGTCAGTTGTCGTCGCCGTCTTCCTGGTCGTCACCGTCGTCCTGCTGCTGGTCGCCGTCCTGCTGCTCCTGCTGGTCCTCCTGCTGCGGGGGCTGGGCGAAGTCGCAGCCTGCGGTGGTGCCGAGCGCGAAGGCAGCGCCCGCGATGGCGGTGGCGATCCGGATCTTCGAGTTGCGCATAACTGGACGATACGGGCAACCCGGTCGATTCGTCATGGGCGGCGCACATCTCTCGCGCCAAGATCACGTGCGCCCGACGAGATCGGTGTCAGCACCGCTGGTCATCCACGGCACGCTCTTGAGGAGTCGCTGCGAGCACGGTCACGGGCGCGGGAACGCGGAGGGCGAGGGCTGCGGCGGTGAGGCAGAGCAGGGCCGCAGCGGTCCAGAGGGGCGTGTAGGTGCCGGTGAGGTCCCGGGCGAGACCTCCTGCGAGGGCGATCGTTCCCGCGCCGAGCTGGTGGGCGACGCTGATCCAGCCGAAGACGATCGGCCCGTCGGAGCCCCACAGCTCCCGGCACAGCGCGATGGTCGGCGGGACCGTGGCCACGTCGAGCAGTCCGAAGACCACGGCGAACGCGATCAGAGCGGGATGCGCGGTGGGGCCGAGCAGTCCTGGGAGCAGTGCCAGCGACCCCGCTCGCAGGCAGTAGTACGTCGTGAGCAGCACGCGTGGGTTCAGGCGGTCGGTGAGCCAGCCGGAGCCGATCGTGCCGAGCACGTTGACCACGCCGATGACCGCCAGCAGCGAGGACGCGACCCCGGTCGGCATCCCGTGGTCGTGGGCCGCTGGAGTGAAGTGGGTCCACATGATGCCGTTGGTGGACGCGCCGCAGATCGCGAAGGTGCTCGCGAGGAGCCAGAACGCGCCGCTGCGCCAGGGGAGGGCGCGGACCGCGCGGGAGACCGACGCGGCCGGTTCCTGCGGTTCCGGGCGCGTCGCGCCGTAGGGGAGGAGGCCGACGTCGGAGGGCCGGTCCCGCAGCACCGCCCAGGCGAGCGGCGCGACCAGCAGGGCGACCGCGACCAGCGCGCTCGTGGCGGCGCGCCAGTCGAAGTCCACCAGCAGCGAGAACACCGGCAGCAGCGCGAACTGCCCGAACACCGTGGCGGCCGTGAGCGCTCCCGCGACCAGCCCCCGACGGGCGGCGAACCACCGGTCGGCCACCAGCGCCGCGAAGGTCGTCGCCAGCGCGCCGCACCCGGTGCCGACGAGCAGCCCCCAGCCGAGAACGAACTGCCACGGCGCGGACATCAGCGTCGTCAGCCCGGCTCCCGCGGCGATCAGCAGCAGGGCCGCGGTGACCATCCGCCGCATCCCGAAGCGATCCATCACGGCGACGCCGAAGGGCGCGGTCAACCCGTAGAGCACGAGGTTGACCGACGCGGCCGCGCTGATCGTGCCGTGCGGCCAGCCGAACTCGTGGTGCAGCGGGCTCACCAGCAGCCCGGCCGTCGTCGCGCAGGCACCGGCTCCGATGATCACCAGAGCGGCCGCGGAAGCCACCCACCAGGCTCGATGAACAGACATGACCTCACCCTGCGGTTCGGCGATGCCCAGGACGAGTGGCCTGATGGCCAACATGTGCAAGGATCGGGCCATGACGACTCGGGTGGCGGTGCTGGTGCGCGATGGCGTGATGCCGATGGAGCTCGGTCTGGTCCACCAGCTGTTCGGCAGCGCTCGCTCGCCCGGTGGGGAAGCGCTCTACGAGGTCGTGACCTGCGCGGTCGTTCCCGGTTCGATCCGCACCGACGCGGACTTCCCGATCCAGGTCGCGCACGGCCCGGAAGCGCTCGGCGACGCGCACACCGTTGTCCTGCCTGCCAGCCACGAGCCGGACGAGACGGAGACCGAGGGGACGCTGCCGCCCGACCTCGCGGCCGCGCTCGCCAGGATCCCGCGCGACGCCCGGATCGCGTCGATCTGCACGGGGTCGTTCGTGCTGGCGGCGGCAGGACTGCTCGACGGCAGGCGCGCGACCACGCACTGGAAGTCCTGCGACCACTTCCGCCGGCTGTTCCCGCAGGTCGCGCTGGAACCGGACGTGCTCTACACCGACGACGGCGACGTGCTGACCTCGGCGGGTGAGGCTTCCGGAATCGACCTGTGCCTGCACATGATCCGGCGCGACCACGGGGCTTCGGTGGCCAACGAGGTCGCCCGGACCACCGTCGTCCCGCCGCACCGGGAAGGCGGGCAGGCGCAGTACGTCCGGCGTCCGGTTCCCGAGCCGCGGATCTCCACGACCGCGCGGGCGCGCGCCTGGGCGCTGGAACACCTCGACCGGACGCTCGCGCTGCGCGAGCTCGCCGCGCAGGACTCGCTGAGCGTGCGCACGTTCACCCGGCGATTCCGAGAAGAGGTCGGAATCTCTCCGGTTCAGTGGATTACCAGGCAGCGGATCGAACGAGCGCGACAACTCCTGGAAGAAACCGACCAGCCGGTTGAAAAAGTGGCAAATGATTCAGGATTCGGCACCGCTGCGTCGTTGCGACAGCACATGCAAAGCGAACTCGGTGTTTCCCCGAGCGCTTACCGGGCGACATTTCGCGGGGTGACGCCGGATGGGGCGGACATGGGTGAGGCCCCGCCGGGTGTGGTCGGCGGGGCCTCGGCACGGGGTCGGGTCAACCGATGATGCCCGCGTTGATGATCGACGTCTCGGTGTCGTTGTCCTGAACGGTGGTGTCGATGTCCCACCAGTTGCACGCGAAGTGGTGACAGGAGCCTCCGCGCTCCGTCATCTCCCCAGCGGAGGCCAGGCCAGCTCCGGCGAAAGCGAGGGGCAGGATGAAAGCACCGACCACGATGGGGCGAACCAGCGAGCGCATAATTGCCTTCCTTCCAATTCGGCTGACCCAGTTCGATTTCTGGATCCGGCTGACCCGAAATCGGGCAATTCAATGTTTACCCGCCGAAGCCGCCATGCGCATATTTGTCACCGGCGCTTCACCGGAAAGTGTTCGAGGTGCTGAACCGTTGCGCGCGGCGACCGAATTCATTCCGCAAAAGGGTGACTTCCGCGCTCTGTGACAAAGCGTGCCGGAGCCCGATCCGAAAGAGTGGTTTTGCGGGTGGACAACCGCGAGAACGGCCCAGTGCGGGGTCGCACGAGGCGTAGAGCGCTCCCCTGACGGTGGCGTTCAGGATTTCGCGACCGCGGACGCCGACCCGCCGGTGATGCGCAGCAGCTCGTCAAAGCTCGTCGGGAACATCGCGTGCTTGCTGCCCGCTCCGGCCCAGATCGTCGGATGCGCCGCCAGCGCCTCGTCCACCACCGTCCGGATCGGCTGCGGATGACCGACCGGACCGACCCCGCCGACGGGTTGGCCGGTGGCCTCCAGGACGAACTCCGGACTCGCTCGCCGGATCTTGCGGATCCCCAGGGAGCGTTCCAGCCCGCGGGTGTCCACGCGGTGAGCGCCGCTGGCCACGACCAGCAGCGGTTCCCCGTCGGCGGTGAACACCAGGCTGTTGGCGATGGCTCCGACGGCGCAGCCCAGCTCCTCGGCGGCGGCCGCGGCCGTCGGCACCTCCGCGCTGAACTCGACGACCTCGCCCTCGGCTCCGAGTTCGCGAAGCCGCGAGGTGAACGCATCAGTGGTGTTGGTCATGCCGCGCAGGCTAATGAGCCGCGCGGCACGACGGCGAGCGGGCTCTCCAAGGGGTTCTTGCAGAACCACTTTGCTTGGCGGTGCGGGCTGAGTCCCACACCTGAAGCAACGGCTCCGCCGCATTCCGCAACGACTCCTAAAGCAGCAGCGGGAGCCGGCTCAGCCCCGTCATGTTCGGGCTGGGCATGAACCGGGGCGCGTCGTCCGGGTCGGTGCGCAGTTGCGGGAAGCGGTCCAGCAGCAGGTTCAACGCGACCTTGCCCTCCAGCCTGGCCAGCGGAGCGCCCAGGCAGAAGTGGATGCCGCGACCGAAGCCGAGCTGCGGGTTCGGGTCCCGGGTCACGTCGAAGACGTCGGGGTCGGCGAACTGCCGGGGATCGCGGTTGGCCGCCGCGATCCACAGCAGCAGCATCTGGTCGGCCGGGATGCGCACGCCGCCGAGCTCCGTCTCCTCGGTGGTCACGCGGGACACCGCCGCGAAGGGGCTGAGGAACCGCAGCGACTCCTCGATCGCCGCGGGCACCAGCGACCGGTCCGCCCGCACCGCCTGGAACTGGTCCGGGTGCGCGTCCAGGCACAGCAGCGTGTTGCCCAGCAGCATCGTGGTGGTGATGTGCCCGGCGACCAGCAGGACCATGCCGAAGTTGGTGATCTCGGCGTCGGTGAGCCGAACCCCGTCCACCTCGGCCTCGACGAGCTTGGTCAGCAGGTCGGCGCGCGGCCGCTCGCGACGTTCGCGGATGTGCCCGGCCAGGTAGCCCGCGAGCTCACCGACCTGCGCCATGGCATCGGCGAAGTACTGCTCGTCCTCGGGCGAGCGGTCTTTGAGCGCGACCTTGTTGGTGGAGTTGAACATCCCGTCGACCCACCGCTTGAACTGGTCCCGGTCGATGCTGGGCACGCCGAGCAGTTCGGCGATCACGATCACCGGCAGCGGGTAGGCCAGTTCGGTCACCAGCTCCGCCCGGTGTCCCATCCTGTCCATCAACTCGGTGGTGAGCTCGGCGATCCGCGGTTCCAGGTCGGCCACGACCTTCGGGGTGAAGGCGTGGCTGACGAGCTTGCGGAGCTTGTGGTGGTCCGGCGGGTCGAGCTGGGTGAGGTTGCCCTCGGCGAACCCGCTCGCCTCCGGGACCAGGCGCTGGGTGTTGGAGGAGAAGGTGGCGGGGTCGCTGAGCGCGTGCAGGATCTCCGGATAGCCGTGGACGTCCCACATGCCGGTCTTCTCGTCGTAGCCGACCTCGTGCTCGGGCCGTTGGCCGCGCAGCCAGAACTGCGCGGTGTTGGCTCCCCATGCGTCTGCGAGCGCGGTCATGGACTTCCCCCGATCACGCGGCTGGTCAGTCGCGTCGTTGTGGTGTGTAAATCCATTCCCGGAATTGCGCGTTGAGCTCGTCGAAGAGACTCCCGATCTCGTCGGCGACCGTCGCCAGCGAGTCGGGATCGGGATCACCGGCCGGCTCGTAGGCGCTCCGGATGGTGTGCTCCAGCGCGTTCGCCTTGGACTCGTCGTCGAGTTCGGCGAACTCCGGGTTGATGTTGTCGGTGAGGTGGTACCCGGTCGCGGTGGCGGTGACGGCCAGGTAGACGTTCGGCACGTCGTCGCGCAGCAGCCGGTGCTTGAAGATCAGTTCTCGGTATCGGTCGGCGAGCCGCTTCGTCTCGCCCTGGTTCGCCGTGTGCTTGAAGCTGCCCAGCAGCTCGGTGTCCCCGGTGACCAGCGCTTTCATCAACGGGTGGTGCATGGTGGCGAGGAAGCTGCGGCGGAAGAACCGGTGCGGCAGGGCCTCCGCGGGATCGGCGCGCATCGCCGCCACCAGCCCGTCGAGCATGCCGATGGACTCGCGCAGGATCAACGCCTCGAAGAGCTGCTCCTTGGTGCGCCAGTGCAGGTAGATGGTGCCCTTGCCGATCTCGGCCCGGCGGGCGATGTCGTCGATGGTGACCTTGCGGGAGCCCAGCCTGACCATCAGCTCTCCGGCCGCGTCGAGGATGCGGTCGGCTCGGTCGACGGGCTGGGTCATGCGCTACCTCCGTGACTTCTTGACCAGAATCGCAAATCCGGTCACTGGGTCACCCACGGTAGACCTGCGGGAGATCGCGCACAAGGTGTCACCTGAAAGGGGCAACAACCGTGCCTCGGAGGGGCGTTGCGCCTAGCAGGGAAGAGCTATCGGGCTTAGCTTCGCCAGGGGCACCACAAGGGCTTTCCACGAAGCAGGGGAAGGAGCACCATGGGCTTCAAGGACAAGCTGATGAACCTGGGCAAGGAGCACAGCGACAAGGTCGACCAGGGCATGGACAAGGCCGGTGACATGGCCAAGGAGAAGTTCGGCCACGAAGAGCAGGTCGACCAGGCCGTGGAGAAGGGCAAGGGCTACGTCGGGGGCGAGAAGGAAGAGCCCCCGCCGCCTCCCGGCCAGTGAGGACAACCCAGGCAACGGCGCTCCGTCCGAGGCTGGCGGCGGGACCAGGTGAGAGCGGTCCCGACCAGTGGTCGGAGCGCGCCATAGAAGAGGTCGCCCCAACGCACAGGGCGACCTCTTCTTCGCGTTCTGGTGGGTTCGCGGATCAGCCCATCGGGACCTGGGTGGTGGCCTGGTCGCCGTCGATCGCGGTCACCCGGCCGCCGAGCTCGCCGAGGTCGCGCAGGCGGGACAGGGCTTCCGGGCGCAGCCGCACGGTCGAGGTCGTCATGTCCTCGCCGGTCGTGAGGGCGTCCAGCCGCGCGCGTGCGTCATGACCCGAGTCCACTGTGGACTTCAACCCGCCGGTGGAGGCCAGCGAACCGCGCGCCGCGCCCAGCCGGCCGAGGGCGTCGTCGACCGCGTCGAGCAGGGCCGCCTTGTTGCCCTCGGTCATGGCCCTGACGAGGTCCGGAGGGCTTCCCGCGACTCGGGTCCCGTCCCGGAACGAGCCCGCCGCCAGTGACAGCGCGAGCGGTCCGCCATCCGCGCCGACCGTCGCCAGGATCGCCGCGAACAGGTGCGGGAGGTGCGAGATGCGGGCCACCGAGTCGTCGTGCGCCGCGGCACCGGTCGGGACCACGTGGGCGCCGCAGTCCAGCGCCAGCTGAGCGGCTTCGCGCCACGCCTCGATCGTGGTGGCCTCCTCGATCGTGACCGCCCACGGGGCACCCTGGAACAGCTCGGCCGAGCCGGCCGCGAACCCCGAGTCGGACGTGCCCGACATCGGGTGGCCACCCGCGTAGCGGGCGTTCGGCGCGAGCTTGCGGACCTCGAAGTCGACCGGGTCCTTCACGCTGACCACGTCGGTGAGCCACGCCCCGGGGTGGATCTCGGCGATCCTGCGCAGCACGTCGCGGACGGCGGTCACCGGCACCGCCATCACCACCAGCGCGTCCTCCTGCTTGGCGCGGCGCAGCGCGGCGTCGGTCTCGAGCACCTCGAAACCGTCGTCGCCCGCTGCGGCGGCATCCGCCTCAGACGCGGTGGCTCCCCACACGGGGCGCCCGGCGCCGGACGCGGCCCGCAGCACGGATCCGCCGATGAGTCCCAGTCCGATCACGCACACGGCACGCATCCGTCCATCCTGCCCGACGGAGCCGCTTCGCACGCACCCGGTTGAGCGCATTCCATCCCCTGATGGATACGACAATCGCAATAGTGCTTTCGGGTGGCCTTCGTACGCTTTACGGTGTCTTCATGACGGTGCAGGAGCCGGTCGCAGGCTTCGCCGTCGCCGTGGTCCGGGAAGACGGGCGGTGGCGGTGCAGCGAGATGGACAACTCGGTGCTGACCGGCCTTGACGCCTCGATCACGGCGTTGCGCGAGCTGCGTTCCACCGGCGCGGTGTTCGGAATGTGCAATGTGGACGACGAGTTCTTCGTGCTGATCCGTCCGGTTCCGGGAGGTGTGGACCTGCTGGTGTCCGACGCCGCCGCGGCGCTGGACTACGACATCGCCGCGGACGTGCTCGACCTGCTGCGCATCGATCCTCCGGACGAGGACGACGAGGAGGTCTGGCCGGAGGGCAATCTCGCGGTCCTGTCGGACCTGGGCCTTCCCGAGGGCGAGCTGCTGGTCATCATCGAGGAGGTCGACCTCTACCCGGACGAGCAGCTGGAGATGATCGCCCAGCGCTGCGGGTTCGGGGACGACTTCTCGAAGCTGTTGGAGAAGATATACCGGTGAACACCACCGAGGCCCGCGCCGGCGACGTCGAGCTGGTACGGGCCGCGCTGCGGGTGGCCGCCGGAGCACCGTCCACAGGGGATGTGCCGATCGGTGCCGTGGTCGCCGACGCCGACGGCCGGGTGCTGGCCGAGGCGTGCAACCAGCGCGAGGCCCGCGGCGATCCGACCGCCCACGCCGAGGTCCTCGCCCTGCGCGCCGCCGCGGAGGTGCACGGGGACGGCTGGCGGTTGGAGGGCTGCACCCTCGCGGTCACGGTCGAGCCGTGCACCATGTGCGCCGGCGCGCTGGTGCTCTCCCGCGTCGCCAGGGTCGTCTTCGGCGTGTGGGAACCCCGGACCGGAGCCGTCGGGTCGCTCTGGGACGTCGTCCGCGACAACCGCCTGAACCACCGCCCGGAGGTGGTGGGCGGTGTCCTGGCCGACGAGTCGGCCGCCCTCCTCGACTCGTTCTTCGCCACCCACCGCTGACCCGGTTCCTGCGTCTTGGAGTGCTGGTACCTCGCCAGTGGGCAGTTTTGGTCCGAACCGCCCGTGATCGATGTCCGTTTTGTCGGGTCAATTCGGACCAAAACTGCCCGGCTCCCCGCACGTCCCCCGTTGAGCTGCGCGGATGGGGCCGGTGGTGCGGGGGTCGGTTGCGGGCGGACCCCCCTTTGCGGGGTTCGAGGGGGCGGCCGGTAGCCTTATCGGCGGTAGCGTGTCCGAGCGGCCTAAGGAGCGCGCCTCGAAAGCGCGTGAGGTGAGAGCCTCCGTGGGTTCGAATCCCACCGCTACCGCTCGTGAAGAGCCGGTCCCCTCAGTCGAGGGGGCCGGCTCTTCCTCTGTTCTGGGGTGGTCCGGCTGAGCAATCATGCGCGGGCAATGCGTTCTGCGGTCAGGCGGGTGGTGATCAGGTTGCCCAGGACTCGTGACGCTCCGCGCCGGGGCAGTCCCGCGAGGCGGTCTGCGCGATCCGGCAGAGTGGTGTGGGTGCCTTGGGTGACCGCGTGCGCGGCGTGGAGCCCGGCCAGTCGGTGGGTGTCCAGCGCGCTGTGGCCCATGCCGGCCAGGGGGACCAGCACCGCGTCGGGCAACAAGTCGACAAGGCGCTCTGCGATCACCCTGGGAGCCCGCAGATCCCGTTCCCCGGAAATCACCGCGCCCGGCCAGTCGAACTCGGGCAGCTCAGCGACGGGGTCGAAGGGCTCGCCCCGGAAAGGCGGGTAGTGCGGGGCCTTGTCGCTGTACAGCAGCCCGGCGTCCAAGGGGTGCCCGTCGGGTTCCGGCCGCCGGTGCAGTTCCCTGAAGGTCAGCACGTCCACCAGGTCTGACTCCAACAGGAACGGGCGCCGCTGACCGGTTTCGCGCTCGGCCAGGCCGTGCACCGCGCGCCAGGTCCGCCGACCGCGACCGGCGTTCAGCTCGGCGTAGAGCCGCTCCAGCCCCCGGATTCCGCCGAACTCGTACATGATCGGCACGACGGTGCCCGTTTCACGCGTGGGCACGAGGCCTCGATCCACGAGCGCGCGCAGGCTGCGAGCGACCGACGCGGTGCTCGGATGTTCGCCGCGCCACAGCAACGCACGGGTGTTCTCGCGGACAGCGAGCACGTCATCGGCGGTCATGTCGGTGGAGTCCAGCACCATCCCGGCCACTCGGTGGGGATGTCTCACCCCGAAGACCTGCGCCAAGCGCCCGCCGTAGGAACACCCGTACACCACGGCGCGGTCAACAGCGCAGTCGTCGAGCACGGCGGCGAGATCGTCGGCCACCTGCGCCATGGTCAACGCGTCCTGCGGGAGGTCGGCGCCCTAGCCGTCGGTGCGGGACAGGCCGACACCGCGGTGCTCGATCATGATCGTGTCCATTCCCCGCGCTGTGGCGTCCGCGCGCAGCGGGCGGTACGGGAGCACCGAGGCCAACCCAGGACCGCCGGGGAGGACCAGCAGCGGACGGTCGCTCCTCGGCCCAGCGCGCACGTAGGCCAGGTCGAACTGCCGTTGCTCACCTGACACCACCGGCCGCCGCAGCCACCTCAGACCCGGCGTCTTGACGAGCTTCCTGCGGAGTCCGGTTTCACTCGATCGCCCCATGCCCACCCAACTGCTGAGCGCCCGGCTCAGTTCCTGGCGCGTGGATGTGCCCGTGGCCTGGGGAAATTCGGTTGAGGGTGGTGTGGTGGCCGCTCTACCGTCCTGGTCATGTCCCTTCGAGCCCAGATGCGGCGGGCGCTGACCGAGGCGATGCGCGCTCGCGACCGGAACTCCGTGAACGCGCTGCGGACGACGCTGGCCGCCGTGGACAACGCCCAGGCCATCCCGCTGGACGAGGTCGAGCTCAGCGCCGCCGTGGACGGTCCGGTCCGCGCGGGCACGACGGAGGTCGCGCGGCGCGAGCTCGACGAGGAAACCGTGGCGGGCATCGTGCGCGCGGAGGCGGAGGAGCGCCTGGAGACCGCGGCGCGGCTGACCGCGGCCGGGCGGGAGGACCGGGCGGCCCGGTTGCGGGCTGAGGCCGACGTCCTGGCCGGTCTCCTCGCAAGCGACGGCCGGTGATCTTGGCGAGTTCTGCTCAGGGCCTTCGGTGTTCACCTCGTCGTCGAGTTGGCTGCTTAGCGTCAGCGTTGATCGGCTCTTCGACCTCAGGGGGAACGTGACGTGCGCGTCTTGCCGTTGATCGCCACGGGTGTGCTCGCCACCGCCGCCGTGCCTGCCGCGGCCTCGGTCGGGGCCGCTCAGCAGGCCGTTCGGATCCACGACATCCAGGGCACCACTCGGGTCTCGCCGCTCGACGGGCAGCAGGTGAGCGGGGTGACCGGGGTGGTCACCGGAGTCCGGGCGGCCGGTTCGGCGCGCGGGTTCTGGTTCCAGGACCCGCGGCCCGACGCCGACCCGCGCACCAGCGAGGGCCTGTTCGTCTACACGGGGGAGCAGGCGCCGCAGGTCGCGGTGGGCGACGCGGTCGCGGTCACCGGGACGGTCGCTGAGCACTACCCCACCTCCGGTGACCAGACCCCGGAGAACACGCCGAACCAGTCCGTCACCCAGCTGACCGGGGCGACCTGGCAGGTCAGCGGCACCGGGGCGATCCCGCCCGAGGTGCTGACCGAGGACACCGTGCCGGTCGAGCACGCGCCGGCCGGCGGGGCGATCGACTCGCGCGAGCTCGAACCCCGGCGCTTCGCGCTCGACTTCTACGAATCCCGCGAGGCGATGGCACTTCGGGTGGACGACGCGCGCGTGGTCGGCCCGACCGACGAGTACCGGTCGCTGTGGATCACCAGCAAGCCCGCGCAGAACGCCAACGAGCGCGGCGGCACCACCTACACCGGCTACGCCGACGCCAACGCGGGACGCCTCAAGGTCGAATCGCTGCTGGCCGACGAGTTCCCGTCGGCGGCGGTCGGCGACCGGTTGTCGGGCAGCACCTCCGGGCCGCTGGACTACAGCTCCTTCGGCGGGTACGTCCTGGAAGCCGGGCAGCTGGGCTCGCACGTCCCCGGCGGGCTCCAGCCGGAGACGACCCGCGCGCAGCAGGACGACGAGCTCGCCGTCGCCACCTACAACGTCGAGAACCTCGACCCGGCCGACGACCAGAGCAAGTTCGACCGGCTCGCGCAGGGCGTCGTCGGGAACCTCGCGGCACCCGACGTCCTGGCGCTGGAGGAGGTCCAGGACAACACCGGCGCCACCGACGACGGCGTGGTCGCCGCAGATGAGACGTTGCGGCGCTTCACCGACGCCATCGCCGCCGAGGGCGGGCCGCGCTACCAGTGGCGGCAGATCGACCCGGGCAACAACGCCGACGGCGGTGAGCCCGGCGGCAACATCCGGGTCGCGTTCCTGTTCAACCCCGCCAGGGTGTCGTTCGTCGACCGGCCCGGCGGCGATGCGACCACGCCGGTCGAGCCGGTGGCCGACGGCGACCGGGCCGCGCTGACCGTCTCACCGGGCCGGATCGACCCGGCCAACCCCGCCTGGACCGACAGCCGCAAGCCGCTGGCAGGCGAGTTCCTGTTCCACGGCCGGCCGGTGTTCGTGATCGCCAACCACTTCAGCTCCAAGGGTGGGGACCAGCCGCTGCACGGGCGCTTCCAGCCGCCGACCCGGTCGTCCGAGCAGCAGCGCACCGAGCAGGCGAAGGCCGTGCGCGGGTTCGTCGACCAGACCCTCGCCGTCGATCCGCAGGCCTCGATCGTGGTGGCCGGGGATCTCAACGACTACGGCTTCTCCCCGGCGCTCGCACCGCTGACCGAGGCCATGACCGCGCCCGCCGACGCGCTACCGCCGGTGGAGCGCTACAGCTACGTCTACGAGGGCAACTCGCAGCAGCTCGACCACATCCTGCTGACCGGTCCGCACGCCGCGGACTACGACGTCGTGCACGTCAACGCCGAATTCCCCGACCAGATCAGCGATCACGACCCGCAGGTCGTCCGGCTCCGCGCGGAGTGATCTTCGGCGCGCGGCGAGGTTCGCAGGCGCGCAGGACGTTTCACGAGACCGGAGGTTGCTCCGCGGGTGGGGATGTCACACCGCTCAACCCGCCCACCTCTCCGGGCGTCTTTCGGGGTGAGTTGCGGCGCTGGGGAATTGCCGCTCGCTGACCCCGTCCGGGCCCACGCCCGGACCTCACCGGTGGAGGAAGACGATGAACGTGCGCAAGTCGATTCTGGGTGTTGCCGCAGGGATTGCCGCCGTCGCCGCGGGAGCCGGCGCTCTCGTCGGTGTCGGGACGAGCGGCCTCGCCACGGGCGCTGCGGTCACCGACCTCGGATCGAGCGTTCTGCCGTGCACCTCGAACCAGTACTCGGTCCGGTTGGTCCCCGGCGATTCCGGTATGAGCAACCGCCACGCGGCACTTGAGATCACCGCGAAGCAGGGCGAGCGGTGCAAGCTCGACGGCGTGCCCGTGACCAACCTGGTCGGCGCGCACGACGTTCTGCTGTCCAGCACGGCTCCGGCCGACGCCCCTGACGTGGTGCTGAGCAGCGGTTCGTCCGCGCACATCCCGCTGCACTGGACCCTGCAGGAGCCGGAGGCCACCCAGCAGACCCCGCTGGCGTTCACCTTCGACGCGCCGAGCGCCTCCAACCCGCACGGCGACCCGATCGACCCGACCAGCGAGGTCACTTGGGACCTGGGCGCGGTGGACGCCGGCGCCGAGCAGCACGTGATCGAGGTCGGCCAGGTGGTCGCCGGAGCGGCGCCCTCCGTCTGATCACCCGCACGTCGAAGGGGCCCGGAAGCGAGCAGGCTTTCGGGCCCCTTCGGCATGGGGGGTCACGAGGTGGTGATCGCCCACTGGCTGCCGCGGCCTGCCGCGCAGTCCTTGATGACCAAGGAGGCGCCGGGCTGGGTGCCCCCTGGGGCCAGGCACCGTTGCTCGCTGCGGTCGTTGCGGATCCGGAAGGTATCGGGCTTGTCCCCGTTCTCCACCTGCCACAGCTGGTTGTCCGCGCCGCGGTTGGTGTTGCAGTGAGCGACTTGAACCTCGGTGTCGGCAGGCTGCGAGTCGACCCCCGGAAGTTCCAGGCAGATCTTGGTGTCCTCCTTGCCCCTGGTCCGGGAGAACGTCGTCAAGCTGCCCGGCGGCCCCACGTTCTCGGCGGTCCAGAACTGCGCGGGGTTCTGGGTGCACGGCAACTGCGCGACGCCGTAGCCCCCGGCGGTGGAAGCGAGGCAGAGTCCGGATTCGAGGCTGCGGAGTTGTTTCTGTCCCGGCAGGGGCTTCTCGGGCGGTGGGTTCCCGGGGGCGGAGGTCGGTGGGTTCTCGGGGCCGGGCGGTTGGCCGATGGCGAGGGCCAGCAGGTAAGCGATGAGCAGCGTGGCCGCCACCGCCCCGATCACGCCCCAGGGCCCGCGCCGGCGGCGGGAGTCGGCGGCGTTGATCGTGATGCCGCCGGAGACCTGGCCTGCCTGCACCAGGTGCTCGGCCTGGCCCTCGTGGCGGTTGGACGTGGACGGGCTGTGGTGTGGTTCCGGGTCTTGCGGCACGGGCGTGGGATTCCTCTTCGGGAGGCTGAACGGTGCGGCGTGAAGATCCGCGAGTGAAACCGGTATAGCAGAGCAGCGGGCGCTGTCCCGGCGACTTGTTCAGGGGCACTCGATCGGACGTACGGCCGGGCCGAGTCGTGTCAGGGCCCGATGTTCTGGTTGAGGTGGAACAGGTTTCCCGGGTCGTAGCGCCGCTTGATCTCGGCGAGCCGGTCGTAGTTGTCGCGGTAGTTCGCCTTGACGCGGCCCTGGTCGTCGCCCGCCATGAAGTTGACGTAACCGCCTTCCTCGGAGTGCGGGGCGGTCGCCGCGTAGTAGTCGCGCACCCAAGCGGTGTTCGTCTCGTTGTCCGCGGGGTCCGGCCACATGCCTGCGATGACGGTCGCGAAGTTCGCGTCCCGGTAGGCGAAAGCCGTGTCGTCCTGGGAAACCCGGTGGCACGCACCGTTGATCGGGTAGATGTGCACCGTCGAGTTCACGACCGGCACGCGCGGCCCGTGCTCGACGTGCGCGGCGATCATGTCGTCGGTCAGCTCCGCGGCGAAGTTGGCCTTCCAGTAGTGCTGCAGTCCGGGCGGGACCAGGGCGTCGAAGGCCGAGTTCAGCGCCGGGTAGGGCATCGGGCCGAGGTGTTCTGCGGCCACCGGAGCAAGATCGCGCAGCGCGGCCACGGCCCCGGGACCTTCCTCCACCGGTCCCGACCAGCAGGTCACCACCGCGATGTGCGGGAGGCCGTGCCGATCCTCCGGGATGAACGGCAGCGGTGGGGCGATCTGGAACGCGGGGAACGCCCCGAGCTCCTCGGGGGCGTCGGCGATCAGCTCGCGGAATCCGCGCAGCACGTCCGCCGCGTGCTCGATGTCGAAGAAGATCGGGCCGCCGTAGATCTCGCTCACCGAGCTCAGCCGGTACTCGAACGACGTCACCGCGCCGAAGTTGCCGCCGCCCCCGCGCAGCGCCCACAGCAGGTCCGGGTGGTGCTCCTCGTCGGCGACCACGACCTCGCCGGAAGCCAGCACGACGTCGGCGGAGATGAGGTTGTCGCAGGTCAGGCCCAGTCCGCGGGCCAGGTAGCCGATCCCGCCGCCGAGGGTGAGCCCACCGATGCCGGTGGTCGAGATGATGCCGCCGGTGGTCGCCAGCCCGTAGGCGTGCGTGGCCGCGTTGAAGTCGCCCCAGGTCGCGCCGCCCTCCGCGCGGGCGGTCCGGCGCTGGGCGTCGACGCGCACGCCGCGCATCCCGGACAGGTCGGCCACGGCGCCGCCCTCGCAGGTGCCGAAACCGGGCACGCTGTGCCCGCCGCCGCGCACCGCGAGGTCCACCCCGTTCTCGCGGGCGAAGCCGACGGCCGCCAGCACGTCACCGGCGTTGGCGCAGCGCATCACCACCGCGGGGTGCAGGTCGATCATCGCGTTGTGGACCCGCCGGGCCTCCTCGTAGTCGGCGTCCGGCGGTGTGATCACCGGACCGCGGACCTGTTCTCGCAGTTGTTCGATCGTCATGGCCACGACAGCCGCCCCCGCTCCACTTCCGCGCGTTCGCCTCGTGGGCAACCGTGCGACCGATGCGGTGCGCTGCACAGAGACGTTCGGCCCGGGAAGCGCAGGAGAACCGGCGCCACCGAGATCCGGCGGCCGTCGTGCCCGGCCGGTTCGAACCCGCCGCTCGGCTGAGCGGCACCGGGGTCAGAAGCGGTGCCGGGTGTGGGTGAACGTGCCCTTGCCGAAGGCGAGGACCTTGGCAACGGTCACGGCGAACACCAGCGCTTCGCCGCCGTCGTGGTGGTGGAAGGCGCCGTCGCGGGCTTCGAACTGCCAGGACCCGTCCCACTTCGTGCGCCACGCGGCGGCGAGCCGCCGCAGCGCGGCGTCGTCGGTGACCTGGACGGCGTCGCCCTCGACGACGACGTCCAGGCCGCGGTCCCAGTCAGCGCGCCCGGTGGTGAGGGCGACGTGCGGGTTCGCGCGCAGGTTGACGGCCTTCTGCTCGGCGGCGCCGGTGCAGAAGTGGAGGGCGTCGTCGAGCCAGACCGCCGGGAGCGGGGTGACGTGCGGCCGCCCGTCGGCGCGGACGGTGGTGATCCAGAACAGTTCGGCGGTCTCGATCACCCGCAACGCGTCAGCCCAGGAGGTCGGCCCGGTGCCCGGTTCGCTGAACCGGGAGTCGAGCGTGGTGATCGGTGCGCTCCGGGGTGTCCCTGTCTCGGTCATGACGGGACTGACCGCGCGACCGAGCGGAACTCATCGGTGCCGACCGCGAACCTTCGCCGACGGGGGCGACCGGGACGGCAGGGGTCAGGGCACCACGGCTCGCCGCCCGCTACGAGGCGACCGTGCTGCCCGCAGTCCTCGACGGGTGGTCGTGAGCCGGACCGCCGCGGTTGTCGGCGGCTGTGATCAGCTGGTCGAGTCGGCGCAGTGCGTGGCCCATCTCTTCGACCCTGTCCGCGAGGCGGTCTCGTTCGACGCGCAGCATGCGGCGTTGGGTGGCGGTGGTGCGCCCGTTGTTCACGCAGGGCAGCAATGCCGCGATGGCACGGCTGCTGAGGCCGGCCGCGTAGAACTGCTGGAACAGGCGCACCACCTCGACGGTGTCCTCGGAGTAGCGGCGCTGTCCCGACGGTGTGCGCTCCGGGCTGAGCAGACCTTGTTCCTCGTAGTAGCGCAACGCACGCACGCTCACACCGGCCCGCTGTGCGAGTTCTCCGATCTTCATCGGCTCATTTCCCTTCCCGCGCTTGACCCTCACGTCGACGTGAGGATTTAGCGTAGCGGGCATGGACATTCGAAACGAGATCGCGCTGGTCACAGGCGCGAACCGGGGTGTTGGGCGCAGCTTCGTCACCGAGTTGCGGCGCAGGGGCGTCAGAAAGATCTACGCGGCCGCCCGCCGACCGGAGACCGTCCCCGAGATGCCCGGTGTCGTCCCGCTCGAGCTGGACGTCACCGACGACGCGTCCGTGGCCCGGGCCGCGGAGGTGGCCGGCGACACGGCGCTGCTCGTCAACAACGCCGGGGTGTCGACCTTCGCCCGGCTCACCGACGGCGCGGAGGAGGACATTCGGCTGGAGATGGAGACCAACTTCTTCGGCACCCTGCGCATGGTGCGTGCCTTCGCGCCGGTCCTGAGCGCCAACGGCGGAGGTGCCGTGCTGAACGTGCTGTCGGTCATGGCGTGGATGGCGTACGAGCACTCCAACGGCTACGGGGCGTCCAAGGCCGCGGCCTGGGCGCTGACCAACGGGATCCGGTACGAACTCGCCGGTCAGGGAACCCAGGTCACGGCTCTGGCCATGGCGAGCGTCGACACCGACATGATGGCCGGTGTCGAGGACGAGAAGTCGGACCCCGATGTGATCTCCAGGGCGGCGCTGGACGGTCTTGAGGCCGGTTCCCTCGAAGTGCTGGCCGACGGGCGGACGGCCCGGTGGAAGTCCCGGCTCGGCGAGGACCCGGCCCTTCTGTATCCGCAGCTGGCCGCGCACGACGTCGCCAAGCTGTAAGCCGATGCCCCGGGGCGGAGTGGATTCCCTGACCCACCGTCCCGGCGCGCACCGGCTTCGGGCGCGATCATCCCCGCGCAGCCGAGGCCGCTGGAACCCGGTTTGACGAGGTCTGCTGAGACGAAAACCGAGACCGGACATGCAAGAGGCCCGGAAGCGAGTCGCTTCCGGGCCTCTGACCTGCGGAGGATACGGGATTCGAACCCGTGAGGGCTATGAACCCAACACGATTTCCAATCGTGCGCCTTAGGCCGCTCGGCCAATCCTCCGTGCGGAAGCCTAGCAGGGGGTTTCGGCGCGTTCTGTGGGGGGCCTGAGGGCTTCGGGCGCCGGTGGCGGACGCCTCCACCCCCGGCTCGACGGCGCCCGCGACGGTCTGGGTACACTGTCCGTGGACCTCGTGCGGCGTCCATCCTGTGAACTCCCCCAGGGCCGGAAGGCAGCAAGGGTAAGCGGGCTCTGACGGGTGCACGGGGTCCCCTTACTTTCCAGGGAAGCTCACCCTGGTCCGAGTTGTCAGTCCGACCGCGTAGGGTTCCGACCGTGGCGCTCGCCCTTTACCGCAAGTACCGTCCGTCGACCTTCGCCGAGGTCGCCGGGCAGGAACACGTCACCGAGCCGTTGCGCACGGCGCTGGCCGCCGGACGGATCAACCACGCCTACCTGTTCTCGGGCCCGCGCGGCTGCGGCAAGACCTCCAGCGCGCGCATCCTGGCGCGGTCGCTGAACTGCGCGCAGGGACCGACTGCGGATCCGTGCGGTGAGTGCGACTCCTGCGTGGCGCTCGCGCCCGAAGGCGGCGGCAGCGTCGACGTCGTCGAGCTCGACGCGGCCAGCCACGGCGGTGTCGACGACACCCGCGAGCTGCGGGACCGCGCGTTCTTCGCGCCGGCCCAGTCGCGGTACCGGATCTTCATCATCGACGAGGCCCACATGGTCACCACGCAGGGCTTCAACGCCCTGCTGAAGATCGTCGAGGAGCCTCCGGAACACCTGATCTTCGTCTTCGCGACCACCGAGCCGGACAAGGTGCTGACCACCATCCGGTCCCGGACGCACCACTACCCGTTCCGGCTGATGCCGCCGGGCGTGATGCGCGAGCTGGTGGAGCGGATCTGCGCCGACGAGGGCGTGACGGTCGAGCCCGCGGTGTTCCCGCTGGTCATCAGGGCCGGTGGTGGTTCGGCGCGCGACACCTTGAGCGTGTTCGACCAGCTGCTGGCCGGTGCCGGGGACGACGGCGTCACCTACGAGCGGGCCGTCGCGCTGCTCGGGGTCACCGACGTCGCGCTGATCGACGACATGGTCGACGCCCTCGCGGCGGGCGATGCCGCGTCGGTCTACGGCACGGTCGAGCGGCTGGTGGAGGCCGGGCACGACCCGCGTCGCTTCGGTTCCGACCTGCTCGACCGCCTGCGCGATCTGGTGCTGCTCAGCTCGGTCCCGGACGCGGGCGCGCGCGGCCTGGTGGAGACCGCGGGCGACGAGCTGACCCGGATGCAGCAGCAGGCCGAGCAGCTGGGCGCGGCCACGCTGTCCCGGTTCGCCGAGATCGTCCACACCGGACTCTCCGAGATGCGCGGCGCCACCGCGCCCCGCCTGCTGCTGGAACTGCTGTGCGCGCGGATGCTGCTGCCGGCCGTGTCGGACTCGGAAACCGCTCTGCTGCAACGGCTCGAACGCGTCGAGCGTCGGATGACGATCGCGCCGGGTGACGCTCCGGCCGCAGAACCCGGTGCCCCGGCTGCGGTTTCGGGTGAGGGCGACAAGCCGAAGCGGGTCTTCCAGCGTCCGCACGAGCGGGCCGCCGCCGAGGACGCCCAGCAGGCCGAGGCGCCCGCCGCGCCGGAAACCCCCGCCGCGCAGGAGAAGGCCGCGCCGGATCCTGCGCCGCAGCGCCCGGCTGCGCAGCCCGAGCCGAAGCCCGCAGCCGCACCGGCCGCCCCGGCCCAGCCCGCGCAGAACCAGCGTCCGGCCGAACCGCAGCGCCCCGAGCCGCAGCCGTCGCCCGAACCGGCTCCGGAACCCGCGCAGCCCGCGGCGTCGGCTCCCAGCGGCTTCGACGCCGCCGCGGTGCGGCGGGTGTGGACCGACGTGCTGCAAGGCGTCGCGAAGCGGAACCGGCCGACCCAGGCCCTGCTGCTCAACGCCACCGTGCAGGACCTCAACGACGGCGTCCTGGTGCTGTCGATGCCGACGTCCGGGCTGGTCAAGCAGCTCGCGCAGCAGCGGCGACTGGACTTCGTCCGGGAGTCGCTGCGCGAGGTCGTCGGCGGCGAGTGGGACATCCAGTGCGTGGAGGCCGGGGCTGCACCACCGGCTCGCCCGGCGGCGCCGAAGCAGCCGCCGCAACCACCGCAGCGCCCGCAGCCCGCCGCCGAGCGCCCGCCGGAGCCGAAGTCCTCCAGCGGCAACGGTTCCAGCGGCAACGGGCCCAGCAGCAACGGGCAGAGCGCCGGGAACGGTGGCAACGGCCAGGGCGGCGCGCAGCAGCGCGGCACCGGTGGTGCGCGTGGTGGTTCCATCCCGCGCACGCCGGAACCCGATGACATCCCGCCGCCGCCGGAACCGCCGGACGAGGAACCCCCTCCGCCGGACGACGTCCCGCCGCCCCCGGAGCCGCAGCGCCCGGAGCCCAAGAAGGCGGAGCCGCAGCCCCCCGCGCCGTCGGACGACGAGGACCCGGAGTCGATGCTGGCCGAGTCCTCCCCGCTGGAGGCGGGTGCGCGCGTCGGCCCCGACCCGGACAGGGCCGCGGTCGAGCTCTTCGAGCGTGAGCTGGGCGCCCGCCGCATCGAGGGCTGAGCGGCCTCAGCCGAGTCGGCGGGCCAGGAAGTCGAGCGCCTTCGGGTAGGCGTCCAAGCGGTTGGAGCGCTTGGCCAGACCGTGCCCCTCGTCGGCGTAGACGTGGAACTCGCACGGAACGTCGTTGGCGCGCAACGCGTTCACGATCTGCTCGGCCTCGCTCAGCGGAACTCGCGGATCGTTGGCGCCGTGCAGGACGAACAGCGGTGCGGTGATGGCCGAAGCGCGGGTCAGCGGGGACGCCTCGCGCAGGAAGTCCGCGTCGGCGGCGAGGCTCCCGTACTCGCGTTCCCGGTGCGCCCGGCGGTAGGGCGCGGTGTTCTCCAGGAACGTCACCAGCGACGAGATGCCGACGATGTCGACTCCCGCTGCCCACAGCTCGGGTTGGAAGGCGAGTCCGGCCAGCACCATGTACCCGCCGTAGGAACCGCCCCACAGCGCCGCCCGCGACGGGTCCAGGCCCACCGAGGGCAACCAGCGGTGCAGGTCGGCGAGGTCGTCGACGGATTCGAGGCGGTTGCGGGCGTCGTCGGCGGAGTACCAGTCCTTGCCGTAGCCGGTGGAGCCGCGGACGTTGGGCACCAGCACTGAGTGCCCCTGCGCGACCATCGCCTGCACCAGCGGGTTGAAGGCGCGCACCGACTGGCTCTCCGGCCCGCCGTGGATGAGCAGCACCGCCGACCCGTCCGGTTCGGCGGGGGAGTAGCGGAAGCACGGGATCTGCTGGCCGTCCCGGGCCGGAACCCGGTGCACGCTCGGCTCGGTCGGTTTCTCGCCGGCCAGGTGCGCGGCGGAGAAGGTGAGCGGTGTGCAGGTCCCGGTGGCGGTGTCGGCGAGCAGCACGTCCCCGGGTGCGGTGGGGGAGCTGAAGGAGAGCGCCGCGAACCGCGAGTCCGGCGACCAGACCGGTTCGGGCAGCGGGTGGCCGCACCAGCCCTCGGTCGGCAGCACGAGATCCCTCAGGTGTTCGCCGGTCTCCGCGTCGTGCAGCGCGGGCCGGTGCGACCCGTCGACGGCGGTCGACACCAGGAGGGTGCGCCCGTTCGGCGACACCCGGCCGGTGAGGTCGTGCGACGGGGAGGTGACCAGCCACGTGCGCTCGCCGGTGCGCGGGTCCAGCCGCGCGATGCCGGTGTGGTCGCGGCCCGCATCGCTGGTCACGAGCAGCCCGCCGGCGTGCCAGCCGGGCAGCAGGTGGCGGCCTTCCTCGTCGTGGGCGGTGAGCTCGCGCAGCCGGTCGGCACCGGTCTCGGGCATGGTGTCGGCGAGGATCACCTGGTCCGACAGGGGTTTCGCGGCGGGCACGGTGATTCCGGCGAAGCGCGAGTCCGGGGAGAGGGAGACCTCGGCGACCATCCCGCCGCCGTCGTAGACGACGTGCTCCTCGCCGGTGACGACGCTGCGGATCACCACGTCGAAGTCGACGCCGTTGCGGCGGTTGGTGGCGTAGACGATGCGGCCGGGGAGCACGTCGAGCAGCCGGTGCACGTGGTCGGTGTCGCGGACCAGGGGTTCCAGTTCGGACAGTCGGGCGGGCCTGGTGCGGCGGTCGTCGAGGCGCAGCAGCGAGAGCTGGCCGCGCTCGTCGCCGTCGCTGTCGTGCTGCACCACCACGGCGCGCTCGCCGGGCAGGTAGCGCCCGGTCACGGCGCCCGGCAGGGCCGTGAGCTCGGTGCGCCGGTCGCCGACGAGCTCCACGAGTTGCACGGAACCGGACTCGTCGCAGCCCGCGAGCACCCGTCCGTCGTCGGCCACGTCGAACGCCCGCCAGGTGGTCAGCTCCAGCAGCCGCGTGATGTCCAGCGTCACGTGATCAGCCTTTCACGCCGTGTGATGGCGGACCAAGTGCGGGAGGAGCCGTCCCGGGGCGCAGCCACCCCCCGAGGCCTGGGTTCCCCCACCCGGACCGCTCCCGCAAGGTGAGTTCAGAGCGAGAACGGGACAACCTCTACGCTGGTCTTGTGCCCCGCGCAGGGGTACTGACCCGGGCGAGGAGGAGTCAACGGTGCAGCCAGGTGGCCAGCCGAACATGCAAGAGATCATGGAACAGGCGCAGAAGATGCAGGAGCAGCTGATGTCTGCGCAGCAGGAGCTCGCCGATGCGGAGGTCACCGGGAGCGCCAGCGGCGGGTTGGTGACCGCGACGGTCACCGGCGCCGGTGAGCTCAAGGGCCTGGTGATCGACCCGAAGGCGGCCGATCCGGAGGACACCGAGACGCTCGCGGACCTGGTCGTCGCGGCCGTTCGCGATGCCAACCGCGCCGCGCAGGAGATGCAGGCCCAGAAGATGGGTCCGCTGACGGGTGGTCTGGGCGGCGGCCTGGGCGACCTCGGCCTGCCGGGCATGTGATTCGAGGCGAGTCGACGTGTACGAGGGTCCGGTACAGGATTTGATCGATGAGCTGGGACGGCTTCCCGGCATCGGTCCGAAGAGCGCGCAGCGCATCGCCTTCCACCTGCTGGCCGCCGAGCCGGCCGACGTGACCCGCTTGCAGGAGGTCCTGCAGCAGGTCAAGGAGGGCGTGGTGTTCTGCGACGTCTGCGGCAACGTCTCCGAGGAGACGACCTGCCGCATCTGCCGGGACGCCCGGCGGGACAAGACGCTGGTGTGCGTGGTGGAGGAGCCCAAAGACGTGCTCGCGGTGGAGCGCACGCGCGAGTTCAAGGGCCGCTACCACGTGCTCGGCGGTGCGCTGGATCCGTTGTCGGGCGTCGGACCGGATCAGCTCCGGGTCCGGGAGCTGCTCGCCCGGATCGGGGCCGACGAGATCAGCGAAGTGATCATCGCGACGGACCCGAACACCGAGGGCGAAGCGACGGCGACGTATTTGGTGCGGATGTTGCGCGACTTCCCGGGTCTGAACGTCACGCGGCTCGCTTCCGGTCTCCCGATGGGCGGAGACCTCGAGTTCGCCGATGAATTGACGCTGGGCCGGGCCCTTTCCGGACGGCGTTCGATGTAGTAGGCGAAAACGTTGAAAACGCGAAAAAATCAATATCGCTGAGGGCGGCGCCTTTCTTCTCGGTTACCGGGAGGTGAGGCGCCGCTTCCGATTCGACGAGGAAAATTGTCGCCAGGGCCTTGACTTCTGGCGGTCGATCGCCCTGCTCGCCCCCGCTCGCGCAACGGATGGCGCAGTTCTGACGAAGCTTTTCTCGGTGCCCGATTCCTCCACGTTTGCTAAGGATCGCCTAAGTAGCAGGATCGTGACCTTGAATGTTCCATTCCCCTCCTTTCGAGGGTTACTCTCACGGAACTCTGCTACCTATGGACACAAAACGGGTGGGTAAATCCAATGAGTAGAGCTCCATCGGTGCGGCGAAGCGGAACCCGCTCCCTGCGTCGGATCATCACCGTCGGCATCGCCCTCACCACGGCTGCGTCCCTGGCGGGCTGCGCGCAATCCGAACGCGGGTCGGGAGGCGGAGAAGGAGGCACCCTCACCTTCGGTGCGGCCGGTGCTCCCGATCTCTTCGACCCCTTCTACGCCTCTGACGGCGAGACCTTCCGCGTCACGCGCCAGCTGATGGAGGGCCTGGTCAACTTCAAGCCGGGCTCGGTCGACGTCGAACCGGCACTGGCCGAGAGCTGGGAGCGCACCCCCGACGGCAAGACCTGGACGTTCAAGCTGCGCAGCGGCGTGAAGTTCCACGACGGCACAGACTTCAACTCCGACGCGGTCTGCAAGAACTTCCAGCGCTGGTACAACCAGACCGGGGCGGGGCAGAACAACGCGCTGTCCTACTACTGGATCGAGAACTTCGGCGGTTTCGCCGACGGCAAGGCGCCCTCGCTGTTCCAGAACTGCGAGAACCCGGACCCGACGACCGCGGTCGTGCACCTGACCCGCGCGACCTCGAAGTTCCCCGACCTGCTGGGGCTTCCGTCGTTCAGCATGCAGTCGCCGACGGCGATGGAGCAGTACAAGGCCAACGACGTCAAGGCGCAGGGCGACAGCTTCGTCTACCCCGAGTACGCCAAGGCCCACCCGACCGGCACCGGGCCGTTCAAGTTCGACTCCTACGACCAGTCCAACGGCACCATCAAGCTGGTCCGCAACGACGGTTACTGGGGTGAGAAGACCAAGCTCAACGAGCTGATCTTCCGGATCATCCCGGACGAGACGGCCCGCAAGCAGGAGCTGGAGTCCGGCTCGATCGACGGGTACGACCTGCCCAACGCCGCAGATCTCAAGGCGCTGCGCGACGCGGGCAACAACGTCCAGGTCCGCGACCCGTTCAACATCATGTACCTGGGGATCACCCAGAAGAACAACCCGGCGCTGCAGAACCTCAAGGTGCGGCAGGCGCTGGCGCACGCGGTGGACCGGGAGACGCTGGTCAAGGCCAACCTGCCGGAAGGCGCGTCGGTGGCGACCCAGTACTACCCGGAGAACGTGGACGGCTACGCCTCCGACGTGCAGCAGTACCCGCACGACCCGGCCAAGGCCAAGCAGCTGCTTGCCGAGGCGGGCGCGTCGAACCTGACGGTGAACTTCTACTGGCCGACCGAGGTCACCCGGCCCTACATGCCGGACCCGCAGGGCATCTACAACGCCCTCGCCGAGGACCTGCGCGAAGCCGGCATCACCGTCAACCCGGTGAGCAAGCCGTGGAACGGCGGCTACATCGACGACGTCGACAACGCCAAGGCCGACATCTTCCTGCTCGGCTGGACCGGTGACTACAACACGCCGGACAACTTCATCGGCACCTTCTTCGGCACG
Source organism: Saccharopolyspora tripterygii (assembly GCF_054778355.1). Taxonomy (NCBI): domain Bacteria; kingdom Bacillati; phylum Actinomycetota; class Actinomycetes; order Pseudonocardiales; family Pseudonocardiaceae; genus Saccharopolyspora; species Saccharopolyspora tripterygii. The sequence goes on from NZ_BAAGZP010000006.1 coordinate 34,838, forward strand.
CCGACCAACCGCTTCTACACCGCGGGCTCCCCGTGGGGCGAGGACCTGGCGGCGCAGCTGAGGGCGGCCGACTCCGAGCCGGACGAGGGCAAGCGCACCACGATGTACCAGGACATCAACCGCAAGCTGCTGTCCGAGTACCTGCCCGCGGTTCCGCTGTCGCACTCGCCGCCGGCGATCGTGACGAGCCCCCGAGTCCAGGGTCTGGTGACCTCTCCGCTGACCGCCGAAGAGTTCGCTTCGGTGAGCGTCTCGGAGCAGTGATCCTCCAGCGCTGCGCGCGGAGCCGGTGCGAGCCGGTCCGCGCGCAGCGCCTGGGTTCGCTGATTTGAACACGGGGGTTTTCGCGTGCTCCGCTTCACTGTCCGACGACTGGCCCAGCTGGTGCTGGTCGTCTTCGTCCTGTCGATGCTGCTGTTCGGCTGGCTGCGCATGCTGCCGGGCGGGCCGGTGTCGGCGTTGCTGGGCGACCGCGCCACACCGGCGGCGCGGGAGCAGCTCGAGAAGGCGCTCGGGCTGGACCAGCCGATCTTCGTGCAGTACTTCAAGTTCCTGGGCCGGGCGGTCACCGGCGATTTCGGCACGTCGACCGGGGTGCAGCGCGGTGACTCCGCGCTGCAGGTGTTCATCACCCGGTTCCCGGCGACGCTGGAGCTGTCGATCCTGGCGTTGCTGCTGGCCGTGGTGATCGGCGTCCCGCTGGGATACCTCGCGGCGCGTAAGCGCGGGGGGTGGCTGGACAACCTGAGCATCACCTGGTCGCTGGTGGGCGTCGCGGTGCCGGTGTTCTTCCTGGCGTTCCTGCTGAAGTTCGTCTTCGCCATCGAGCTCGGCGCGCTGCCCGCGTCCGGGCGGCAGGACTCGGCGATCAACGCCACCCGCGTCACCGGCTTCTACATCCTCGACGGTCTGCTGACCCGGGAGTGGGACGCGTCCTGGAACGCGTTCGTGCACCTGATCCTGCCGGCCATCGCGCTGTCCACCATCCCGTTCGCGGTGATCTTCCGGATCACCAGGGCCGCGGTGCTCGACGTGATGGACGAGGACTACGTCCGCACCGCGCGGGCGAAGGGCCTGGGGCCGATGGTGATTCGGAGCAGGCACATCCTGCACAACGCGATGCTCCCGGTGGTGACCACGATCGGCCTGCAGACCGGTGCGCTGCTGGCGGGGGCGGTGCTCACCGAGCGGGTGTTCAACATCGCGGGCATCGGGCAGGCGGTCGCGATCGGCTTCGAGCGCAAGGACTTCCCGGTGCTCCAGGTGGTCATCCTCGCCTCAGCGATGGTCTACGTGCTGGTCAACCTCGTCGTCGACCTCTCGTACGCGTTGATCGACCCACGACTGCGGACACGGTGAGGGACGATGGTGCTCAACACGCAGCGCAAGGACAAGCTGGACGCGCTGGCGGACACGGCCTCCGACGCGGGTGTCAGCCTGGCAGCGTCCGCCTGGCGCAGGTTGCGGCGCAACCCGGTGTTCCTCGTGGGCGCGCTGGTCATCGTGGCGTTCGTGCTGCTGGCCCTGCTGGCTCCGCTGCTGGCGCCGCACGATCCGGCGCAGCGGCTGCTGGAATCGCAGGTCTCGCGCGCGGACAACACGATTCCGCCCGCGCAGCCCGGGTTCCCGCTCGGCGGTGACCAGTACGGCCGGGACCTGCTGTCCCGGATCCTGCTGGGGTCGCAGCAGACGCTGCTGGTCGCGGTGCTGGCGACGGTGATCGGGCTCGGCGGCGGTCTCGTCCTCGGTCTGCTCGCGGGCGCGTTCGGCGGCTGGGTGGACGCGCTGGTCATGCGGATCGCCGACGTGATGCTGTCGGTCCCCTCGCTCCTGCTGGCGGTGTCGATCGGCGCGCTGTTCGCCGAGCAGACCCAGTTCACCGTGATCCTCGCGGTGGCGATCGTGCAGGTCCCCATCTTCGGGCGGTTGCTGCGCGGCACGATGCTGGCGCAACGGGCCAGCGACCACGTGCTGGCGGCGCGGGCGCTCGGGGTGAAGGAGAGCGCGATCGTGTTCCGGCACATGCTCCCCAACGCACTCGGGCCGGTGATCGTGCAGGCCACGCTGGTGCTGGCGGTGGCCATCATCGACGCGGCGGCGCTGTCCTTCCTCGGACTGGGCGCCGCGGACGACTCGGTTCCGGAGTGGGGCCAGATGCTCGGCGGCGCGCAGAACATCATCGATTCGCATCCGCAGCTGGCGTTCTGGCCCGCGGGGTGCATCATCCTGGTCGCCTTCGGGTTCACGCTGGTCGGCGAGTCGTTGCGCGACGCGCTCGATCCCAAGCGGCGCCGGTAAGGGGAGATGGCAATGGCACTGCTGGAAGTTCGCGACCTCTCCGTGGTCTTCGCCCGCAAGGGCGAGCCGCCGGTGACCGCGGTCGACGGGATCTCCTTCGACGTCGAGCCGGGCAAGACCGTCGGCCTGGTCGGGGAGTCCGGCTGCGGCAAGTCGGTGACCTCGCTGGCGATCATGGGACTGCTGCCCTCGCGCGGCGCGGAGGTCTCCGGTTCGGTGTCCTTCGACGGGGCGGACCTGCTGCGACTGCCCAAGAAGGAGCTCGACGCCCGGCGCGGCAAGGACCTGAGCATGGTGTTCCAGGACCCGCTGACCTCGCTGAACCCGGTCGTTCCCATCGGGTTGCAGGTCTCCGAGGTCATCGAGCGGCACCGGGGTCTGCCTCGCAAGGAGGCGATGCCCGAGGCCGAGGAGCTGCTGCGCAAGGTGGGCATCCCGGACCCGAACCGCAGGCTGAAGGAATACCCGCACCAGCTCTCCGGCGGGATGCGGCAGCGGGCGCTGATCGCGATGGCGCTGGCCTGCAAGCCGCGGCTGCTCATCGCCGACGAACCGACCACGGCCCTGGACGTGACGATCCAGGCGCAGATCCTCAAGCTGCTCTCGGAACTGGTCGCCGAGACCGACACCGCGCTGATCATGATCACGCACGACCTGGGCGTGGTGGCCGGCCTGTGCGACGAGGTGAACGTGCTCTACGCGGGGCGCGTGGTGGAACGGGCGGCCAGGCACGAGCTGTTCGCCCGGCCCAAGCACCCCTACACCTCGGGTCTGCTCGCCTCGATCCCGAGGCTGGATTCCCCTCGTGGGCAACGGCTTTCGCCGATCTCCGGCTCGGTGGCCGACAACATCCCGTGGGACACCGGCTGCGCGTTCTGCCCGCGCTGCCCCAACGCCACCGAGATCTGCGAGCGCGAAACCCCCGAGGTGAGCATCGACGTCGGCGCGCGCCTGCTGCGCTGCCACAACCCGGTCCGCGAACCGATCACGAAGAGCGTGGAGGCGTCATGAGCGAAAATTGCGGGCTCGTCGCTCATGTGAGTCGACCGGGTGCGGGTGTCCCGCAGGACGGAGGGGCGTCATGAGCGAGAACGTGACGAACACCGACGACGTGCTCGTCGAGCTCGACGACGTGAAGGTGCACTTCCCGATCAAGAAGGGCGTGGTGCTGGACCGGACGGTCGGCCACGTCTTCGCGGTCGACGGGGTGTCGCTGATCATCCGCCGCGGTGAGACCTACGGTCTGGTCGGGGAGTCCGGCTGCGGCAAGTCGACGCTGGGCCGGGCGGTGCTGCGGCTGGAGCAGCCCACCGGCGGCAAGGTCGTCTTCTCCGGGACCGACCTGTCGGGCATGAAGGGCGAGAAGCTGCGCAGGATGCGGCAGCGGATGCAGATGGTCTTCCAGGACCCGCTGTCCTCGCTCGATCCGCGCCAGTCGGTGGAATCGCTGCTGGTGGAGGGGATGCGCGCGCACGGCATGGCCGGCGACAAGGCGTCCACCGACAAGCGGCTGCGCGAGTTGCTCGACGCCGTCGGGTTGCCGCCGACCGCGCTGCGCAAGTACCCGCACGAGTTCTCCGGCGGGCAGCGGCAGCGCATCGGCATCGCCCGCGCGCTGTCAGTGGGACCGGAGCTGGTGGTGGCCGACGAGCCGGTGTCGGCGCTGGACGTCTCGGTGCAGGCCCAGGTGCTGAACCTGCTGGAGGACCTGCAGGAGGAGTTCGGCCTGACCTACCTGGTGATCGCGCACGACCTCGCCGTGGTGCGCCACATCGCCGACCGGGTGGGCGTGATGTACCTGGGCGGGATCGTCGAGGAGTCCGCGTCGGACGACCTCTACGCGGAACCGCTGCACCCGTACTCCAAGGCGTTGCTCTCGGCTGTTCCGGTGCCGGACCCGCAGGTCGAGGACGGCCGCGAGCAGATCCTGCTCTCGGGTGACCTGCCCTCGCCCGCGAACCCTCCGTCGGGCTGCCGCTTCCACACCCGCTGTCCGTGGCGGCAGGAGGAGCGCTGCGACACCGAGCGCCCCGCCCTCCGCGAGCTCGCGACCGGTCACCGGGTCGCCTGCCACTACGCCGAGCAGATCCGCGACGGCGAGATCCAGCCTCACCAAGTCGGTCCGGAGGCGGTGGACCTGGTCCCGTCGAACTCGTGACCTGGTGGGTGGGGTGGGGAAGTTTTCATGAAAACTTCCCCACCCCACCTAACCCGTTCCCCCGAGGCCTGCGTCCACATAGGATGCCCGGCTGGGGAAGGGAGTTCGCGCGTGAGGTACAGCAGCGCGCTCAGGTGCTCGGCGTGCGAGCATCGGGCGATTCTGGACGAAGCCATCGCCGCCCGGCTGGTCGCCGAGTCCCACGAGGCCTTGGTGCTCTTCGACTGCCCGGTCGGCAACGGCGTGCACGTCCGCAACCCGGATTTCGAGAAGGGCCCGGTGAGCTGACGAGGGTGCTCACGCGGGCACCGGTTCCAGCGTCGACGGGCGCCGGGCGAGGCGCATGCTGCCCAGCAGCACGCCGGTGACCACGACCGCCCCCGCGGCGAGTTCGAAGGGGTGCGGCTGCTCGCCGAGGATCAGCCACGCCGTGCTGAACCCGACGACCGGCACCAGCAGGGAGAAGGGCGCGACGGTGCTGGCCGGGTACTTGCTGAGCAACGTCGTCCACAGGCCGGATCCGACGACCGTGGCCAGCAGCGACGTGTAGGCCAGTCCGGCGAGCGCGGAGGGCCCGGTCGGTGATTCCAGGACCGTGGCGACGGCGCTCCACCCGGTCGTCGGCCCCTCGAACAGCGCGGACGCCGCGAACATCGGCAGCGGCGGGACGATCGCGATCCACAGCGACAGGTGCAGCGGGTTCGGCGCCTCGGCCTTGCGGCTGCACAGGTTGCCCAGCGCCCACGAGAACGCCCCGCACAAGGTGATCAGCATCGGCAGCAGCGTCGCGGTCTGCGAGCGGTGCCAGCCGATGGCGACCATGCCCAGCACCGCCGTGGTGATGCCCAGCAGCTGCACCCCGGTGATCTTCTCCCGCAGCAGCAGCGCTCCCAGGGCGACGGTGAACGGCGCCGACCCCTGCTGCACCAGCGAGGCGAGCCCGGTGGGCATGCCGATCTTCATCGCGACGAACAGGAACGCGAACTGCAGGGTCCCGAAGAACAGGCCGTAGCCGATCAGCCAGCGCCACCTCACCTTCGGGCGGGGCACGAAGAGCAGGATCGGTAGCAGCACCGCGAAGCGCAGTCCGGCGAAGAAGAACGGCGGGAAGTGCTCCAGCCCCTGGTCGAGCGCGATGAAGTTGCCGCCCCAGAACACTGCGACGACCACCGCCAGGAGGCGATCTCGTGCGGTCATACCGGTCAGCCTGCTGTCCGCGTCTGTGAAGGACAAGCGAAGCTATCTGCACGTAGTGTGTAGGATTCCTCTATGGACGTTCGCAGGCTGAGACTCCTGCGCGAACTGGCTGATCGCGGCACGGTCACCGCGGTCGCCCACGCCCTGTCCTACACGCCCTCCTCGGTGTCCCAGCAGATCCGGGCCCTGCAGGCGGAGGTCGGGGTGCGGCTCACCGAGCCGGCCGGGCGCGGGCTGCGGCTCACCGACGCCGGCTGGGCGCTGGCGACCCGGGCGGACGAGGTGCTGGCCTCGCTGGACCGCGCCGAGGCCGAGCTCGACTCCTACCGCTCGTCGCCGCGCGGTGTCGTGCGCGTGGCGATGTTCCCGTCCGGCGCGTTCCTGCTGCTCCCCGGTGTGCTGCAGCGCATCGCCGAGCACCCGGACGTCCGGCTGGAGGCCCGCGACGTCGACATGATCCCCTCCGAGGTCTCCCGCCTGACAGCCGATTTCGACCTCGTCGTGACGCACCGGGACGACCAGGCCCCGCCGCACGAGGGCGACCGGGTCTCGGTGACACCGCTGCTGCGCGAGCCGCTGGACGTGGCGATGCCGCTGGGCCACCCGTTGGCGGACCGGGAACGCGTCGAGCTCACCGAGCTGGTCGGCGAACCGTGGCTGAGCGTGGACATCGGCTTCCCGGTCGACGACGTGCTGCGCTCGCTGGCCGTGCGCACCGGGGTGCGGCCGACCGTCGTCCAGCGCATCAACGACTTCCGCGTCACCGAAGCGCTCGTCGCCGCAGGTCACGGGATCGCGCTGCTGCCGAGGTACACGATCAACAGCAACCACCTGGTGATGCGCCCGCTGGCCGGCGTCCGGGCGGGCCGCAACATCGAGGTCGTCTCCCGCAAGGGCGCCACCGAACGCCCGGCCGTCCAGGTCGCCCTCGACGCGCTCACCGCCGAAGCGCGCGCCCGGACGGAGGCGAACTCACCGGGGTGAGTTCGCGGCGGCCCACCGGCAGATGGCCGCCAGCTCGTCGCCGTGCAGCGCGACGGTGTCGTCCACGACGCCGACGACCGGCAGGTGACCTTCGCGCACGACGTCCGGCGGTCTCGGGATGTAGCCCTTCTCGTGCACGCCCGTGCTGCCGCGTCCCGGGGTGCCCTCGGCCAGGTGCCCGGTCGTGCGGGCGTAGCGCGACAGGACGCGGGGAGCGCGCAGATCGCGGTCGGTGCCGAACCACTGCTGGCTCAGCGGGAACAGCGCGCTCAGCGCGTCCCACCAGCCCTCGGCGGCCAGCACCAGGCCGGGGTGGCGGTGGTGGAGCTCCTCGACCAGCAGCCGGTAGCCGTCGAACACGTCGTGGCGGGGATCGTTGAAGTAGTAGCCCACGGTGTCCAGGAACGCGGCGTCGACGCCGAACTCCTCGACAAGAGCGGAGATCGATTCGACCAGGTGCGCGCGGAACCCGGGTTCGGCCGGGTTGAGGAAGACCTGGTCGCCCTCGCCCGCGCGGTCGGAGTCCCAGTCGGGGCGGTTGAGCAGCTCGACGTACCGGTCGGTGTCGTTGCGCATCACCGCCCGCTCCCAGTCCGGGTACTGCGTCACGTTGGCCCCGTGCCCGCCGAACATCGGCATCAACCGGAACCCCAGCTCGTGCGCGGTGCGGACCAGCTCGGCGAACCCGTCCGCTCCGCCGAGGTCCTCTCCCGGCCGGTAGCGCGGGTAGGCGTAGTAGTAGCGGCCCTCCCAGCCGGGCAGGTACGCGAGCACCCGGTGCGGGTCGATGTGCTGGGCGATGAACCGCAGGGCCTCGCCCATCTGCGAGAACGTGTTGAACACGTAGCCGGTCCAGTGCTGGCCGTGCAGCGTGACGACCAGCGAGGTGTCGCGCAGCCAGTCCGGCACGTCCGGGCGGGACTCCCACGGCACCAGCCCGTGCGCCGCCTCGACGAACCGCAGGTGCTCGTCCAGGTCCTGATCGACCGAGCCGGCGTTCGCGCGCAGCCGGATCTCCGGGACCTGGCAGGTGGTCCCGCGCGCCGAGGCCGCGGGCACGTGCAGCAGCTCCACGACCGGTTCGGGGGAGTGCGCGGGCTGGTGGACGTGCAGGACGTGCCTGCGAACCGAGGGGTCCCGCACGCTCAGCGTCGAGCAGTCGGTCTCGGTGCCGACCGCGACCCACGGCGTCGCCCACTCCGGGCCCGGGTGCTCCAGCTGGAACCGCTCGTGGTGAGCGTGCGAGCGGCCGGTGTTGGCCGTCCACCAGCCGGCGCTGAGCTGCTCCTGCGGCAGGCCGCGCAGCATCAGCTTGACGGCCTTGATCGGCTCGGCGTGCCGCGCGGTGATGGACCAGGTCAGGACGCCGTCGGAGAGGGAGACCTCGATCTCGACCTCACCGGCGTCGACGGTCCGCTGCTGGCCGAGCGAGGCGTAGCCGGTGCGCAGGTGCACGCGGTCCGCCTCGACGAGCGGGTCGGCCGGCCGGAGGCCGTAGCCGTTGTCGGTGGTGAACACCTGCGCAGACCAGGTCAGCGCAGCGCCGGGCACCGGGAACCGCGGATCCCGTGGGTCGAAGCTGAGGTCCGCGTCGATGAGGCTCATCGCGGCACCGAGGTGTAGCCGATCGCCTTCTCCACCAGGTAGGCGAGGCTGTCCGCCTCCTCGGCGGTGAAGATCAAGGTGTCGCCCGGGGGCAGCACGACTCCGACGCGATCGCCCATGACCAGCACGGTCACGTTCCCGCTGCCGTTGGTCGTGGCGCACTCGATGCGCCAGCGCAGCTGCTCCGTCGGATCCTCGGTCGGCCACATAGCCACATCACTGAACCGTGCGAACCGTCGAACATCAAGTTCCGTGGACCGTTCGAGTGACGGATGGGGGCCGGAAGAAGGCCGGGAGGAATAGAAGAGGAGAAGCGGCTATGCCCCGACGTGTCCCCCGTCTCCGGCCGCTTCCCCTCAACTAGTTTTCCCCCAAGGGCGTCGCCTTCGTCCCTGCGACGTGAGTCCATAGTGCCCGGTGCCGGCCTGGCGCAATACCAACTTTGGTCTAGTCGGTTACCCCGAAATCGAGTGACCGACGTCCCTCCAGTCCTGGTTCGTGGGGTGGGGAAGTTTTCATGAAAACTTCCCCACCCCACGAACCGTCCTCTGCCCTGCCCTGGGTCTTCCCGTCCTGCCCTGTCGCTCCTTGTCCTGCCCTGTTGCTTCCTGTTGCCCGAGTTGTGCCCGTGACCGGCGATTTTCGGTCACCCGGTCCCCGGCGGCGAGCGTGTCGCAGTCCGTACCCTTGCAGGAGCCGAACTGCGCTGCCGACGACCAGAACGGATGTCCATGATCGAGTGGCTGAACACGATCCCGTCCGGGGTGATCTACCTGGTGGTCGCGGGGGTCATCGGACTGGAGAGCGTGGGGATCCCGCTACCCGGTGAGATCTTGCTGGTCAGCTCGGGTGTCGCCGCGTCGCACGGGGTGATCAACCCGGTGCTGCTGGCCACCTTCGCGGCGACGGGCGCGATCATCGGCGACTCGATCGGTTACGCCGTCGGCAAGCGCTTCGGCCGCAAGCTGCTGACCTGGCTGGGCACGAAGCTGCCGAAGCACTTCGGCCCCAAGCCGCTGGCCCAGGCGGAGAGGCTCTTCGATCGCTGGGGAGCCTGGACCGTCTTCGGTGGCCGGTTCGTGGCGATCCTGCGCATCCTCGCCGGGCCGCTCGCGGGCAGCCTCGGCATGCCCTACCGCAAGTTCCTGCTGGCCAACGCGACCGGCGGCATCGCGTGGGCGGGCCTGGTGACCGCCCTGTCCTACGGGTTCGGCCTGGTCGCGGGGCAGTGGTTCCACCGCTTCTCGTGGATCGGTCTGGTCATCGCGGTCGCCTTCGCCTGGTGGAGCACCCGGATCATCCAGAAGCGCGTCGAGCGCGCCGAGGCCGAAGAACCGGAACCGGCCCAGTCCGCCTGACAGCACGCCGTCCCGACCCGGTTGAACGGGGAGCGAGCGACGTGGTTCGTGGGGTGGGGAAGTTTTCATGAAAACTTCCCCACCCCACGAACCGAGCGTCGCGTGAGGTCAGCGGGAGGCGCGGTTGGCGGCTGAGACGACCGCGTTGAGCATCGCCGCGATGGTCGAGGTGTCCACGCCGACGCCCCAGAAGACGTCGTCGCCCACGGCGCACTCCAGGTAGGCGGCTGCGCGCGCGTCGTCACCCGAGGTGAGCGCGTGCTGGTGGTAGTCCAGGACGCGGATGTCGTAGCCGACCGTGCTCAGGGCGTCGACGAACGCCGACACCGGGCCGTTGCCGCGACCGGTGACCTCGCGCTGCTCGCCGTCCACGACCACCGTGGCGGTGACCGACTCGTCGCCGGACTCGCCGGACGAGCTCTGCCGGACCAGGTGCAGCGGTGCGTCGGCCTCCAGGTACTCGGCGGAGAACGCCGTCCACATGTCGGCCGGGCTGACCTCGCCGCCCTCGCCGTCGGTGTGCGCCTGCACCGCCTTGGAGAACTCGATCTGGAGCTTGCGCGGCAGCTCCAGCTGGTGCTCGGTCTTCATCACGTAGGCCACGCCGCCCTTGCCGGACTGCGAGTTGACCCGGATGACGGCCTCGTAGCTGCGGCCCACGTCCTTGGGGTCGATGGGCAGGTACGGAACCTCCCACGGGTGCTCGTCGACCGGGGTGCCGGCCTTCCCGGCCTCCGCGCGCAGCGCGTCCAGCCCCTTGTTGATGGCGTCCTGGTGGCTGCCGGAGAACGCGGTGTAGACGAGCTCGCCGCCCCACGGGTGGCGCTCGCCGACCGGCAGCTGGTTGCAGTGCTCGACGGTGCGCTTGACGTAGTCGATGTCGGAGAAGTCGATCTGCGGGTCGATGCCCTGGCTGAACAGGTTCATGCCCAGCGCGACCAGGTCGACGTTGCCGGTGCGCTCACCGTTGCCGAACAGGCAGCCCTCGATGCGGTCGGCGCCGGCCTGGTAGCCCAGCTCAGCTGCGGCGATGCCGGTTCCGCGGTCGTTGTGCGGGTGCAGCGACAGCAGCACCGAGTCCCGGCGGGCCAGGTTGCGGTGCATCCACTCGATGGAGTCGGCGTAGACGTTGGGGGTGGCCATCTCGACGGTCGCGGGCAGGTTCAGGATGACCGGCCGCTCCGGGGTGGGCTGCCAGATCTCGGTGACCGCGTCGCAGACCTCGACGGCGTAGTCCAGCTCGGTCCCGGTGTAGGACTCCGGCGAGTACTGGAAGCGGAAGTCGGTGTCCGGGTACTTGCCCGCCATCTCCAGGGCCAGCTCGGCGCCCATCTTGGCGATCTTCTTGATGCCCTCGCGCTCCTCGCGGAACACCACGCGGCGCTGCAGGATCGACGTCGAGTTGTAGATGTGCACGACGGCCTTCGCCACGCCCTCCAGGGCCTGGAAGGTGCGCTCGATCAGCTCCGGGCGGCACTGGGTCAGCACCTGGATGCGCACGTCGTCGGGTACCGCGCCGTCTTCGATGATCTCGCGGACGAAGTCGAAGTCGGTCTGGCTGGCGGCCGGGAACCCGACCTCGATCTCCTTGTAGCCCATCTGCACGAGCAGCTCGAACATGCGTCGCTTGCGCGCGGGGGACATCGGATCGATCAGCGCCTGGTTGCCGTCGCGCAGGTCGACCGCGCACCACAGCGGCGCGCGCTCGATGCGCTTGTCCGGCCAGGTGCGATCCGGCAGCGACACGTCTTCGACGAGCTCGTGGAAGGGCTTGTACCGGTGGAAGGGCATCGAGCTGCCCTGCTGGGGATTCCACGACGGTTGATCGGCCGGGGCGGCCTTGGCTGGCTTGCGCACGCGACCTGCGAAGGGAGCCTGCGGGTCGGGGGTGTTGCTGCTCATGAGAGACGTTCTCCTGATCGCTTACCGGGTCTCGGGCTTGGCTGGAGACCGGCGCGTTCGTACCCCGCGACGAGGGGCCGGTCTAGGAGACCCCGTCGCGGCGGCGAAGCAGGAGAACGCGAGCCACGGAGCAAGGCTAACCGCAACGGGGCCCTGCAGTGCAAGCCGCCTTCCCAGATCGTGAGAGCGACCGGTGTTTCGGCGGCCGAAGAACCTTGCCGAATTCACCGGTTCTCGTGCAACACTGTGATCGTGACTGAGGATGTTCGTGCGGGCGCCCACGAGGGCGGAGTTCGGCGCGCTGACCTGCGACGAGGCTGGAGCCGCTTCGTCGACGTGCTGATCCAGGTGGTGCGCTGGGCGGGTCTGGTGTGCGCCGCGCTGCTGGCGATCCATGTGATCCTCACCATCGGCAACGCGAACCCGGACAACGGCATCACCCAGTTCGTCGCCTCCGTCGCCGATCCGCTGGCCCTGGGCTTCCAGGACCTGTTCACCCCGGAGGACCCGCAGCTGGCGGTGCTGCTCAACTACGGGATCGCCGCGCTGTTCTGGCTGATCATCACCTCGATCGCCAGGCGAATCCTCGTCGCCCTGCGCTGAGCCCTCGGAGACCTCCGCGGGTCAGCCGATCTCGTGGAGGGTGGCGTGCAGCCGCTCCGCGGCCTGCCAGACGTCCACGTAGCTGAGCCAGGTCGGCGCGAAGTTGAAGCGCAGCAGTCCGGGTTCGGCGTACTCGACCAGCACGCTGCGGTCCGACAGCAGGTCGGCGATCCGCTGCGCCTGCTCGTGCCGGAGGCAGACCTGTGCGCCGCGTTGCTCGTCGGCGGCGCGCACCTCGATCGCGGCCTCCGGGCAGAACTCGGTGATGCGCTCCAGGAACAGCCCCACGAGTCCCGCCGTCTTCGCCGCGAGCTCACCGACCGGGACGCCGTCGAGGATGGCCAGCACGTCGCGCAGCTCGGTCGCCGCGAGGGTCGCGGCCGGGCCGGCGAATCCCTCCGCCAGCGGATGCCGCAGGCCACCGGTCGGCGACGACTCGAGGTGCCGTTCGGCCACGAAGCCGAACGACGGAGCGGTCGCGCTGCCGCCGAGGTACTTGTGCCCGCAGCCGATGGCGAAGTCCGCGTTCCAGCCGTGCAGGTCCACGTCCAGCGCTCCGGCCGAGTGGCTGAGGTCCCAGAGGGTCAGCGCGCCTGCGCGGTGGATCTGCGCGGTGATCGATTCAGCGTCGCGCACGGCGCCGGATCGCAGGTCGACGTGCGACAGCGCGACCACGGCCACGTGGCCCATCGGCAGCGCGGCGAGGCCTTCGACGCCGTCGATCAGCTGCAACCGGCCACCGATGTGGTCGGCGGCGGACTGGGCGAGGCAGCGGTCGGTGGCGAAGCAGTCGCGCCCGACGGCGAGAACCGGTCGTCCCCTCCGGCGCTTGGCCGCGGCGACCAGGGCCTTGAACAGGTTGATCGAGGTGGACTCGGCGATGGTGAGCTCGCCGGCGGCCGAGCCGACCAGCGGGGCCAGCGCATCGGCGGCGAGCCGTGCTTCGCGGGCCCAGTCCGGCTCGCCGGAGGTGCGGCCGCTGCGCGGTTCCCAGCGGTGCTGGACGAACCGGCGCAGGCGCGCGGGGGAGGTGCGGGGCATCGGCCCGCCGCTGTGGCCGTCCAGGCGGATGACTCCGGGAACGAGGTCGTAGCGCAGGCGCAGTCCGGCTAGCGCGTCGGCGTCGTCGAGCGCTTCCGCAGGAGTCCTGATACTCGTCCACACGAGTGAAGTCTTACCTCATGTAGGAACCACATGTAACCGATGCGGTGATCATTTGCGGAAAATGGAAGTGGACCTCGGGCGACCGGACCACTCGTATGGTCCGTTCAGAGCTGCTGCGTCGCGGTGAGTGACGGTTTGCGCCGGTCCGGGCCCGGGTTCGGATGATTCATCCGCGGTTCACCAGGCCTGTGCCGCGCATTCACGGCAGGTCTTCGCCGAGTTCGCCAGCGCCGAGTGCGCCGCGAGAGTGCCGGCGGTGATGAGCAGCAGCAGCGCCCAGTTGTCGGTCAGCGGCAAGGCGGTGGCCAGGGCGATCGTGGTCAGCGGCATCGCGATGCTCGCGGCGGTGCCCGTCCAGGCCATGACCATCGGGAGGCCGTCGGGCACCGAGAGCCGCCGGGTGATCAGCAGCGCGGCGCAGCCCATCACCGCGGCGGTGCCCGCGATGGCGGCGAGCAGCTGCGCGGTCTGCGAGGGAGGGATCCCCTGGTCCCGGCCGATCGTCCAGGTCAGGCGCCAGCAGCCGAGCAGCACCGGCACCGTCACCAGCAGCGCGAACGCGGTGTGGCGGGTCTGGGCGACGGTCAGCTCCCGCTGGCAGCTGGGCGCGACCTCGGCGGGCGTGCCGAACTCGCGCACCGCTTCCCGCGCGGCGGCCTCGGGCGGCAGCCCGGCGTCCAGGCGTGCGTCGACGGTGTCGGCCAGTCCGTCGCGGATCTCCCGGATCATGCGCGCCTTGACGCGCGCGGGTCCGCGCAGGTCGGCTTCGAGCTCGTCGACGTAGCTCTGGATCGGGTTCACGCCTTGCTCCCGGGGTTGAGCACGGCGCCGATGGCGGCGGTGAAGGCCCGCCAGTCGGCGCGTTCCCCGTCCAGGCTGCGCCTGCCGGAGTCGGTGAGCCGGTAGCAACGCCGACGACGTCGTTCGCCGACCGATTCCCAGCTGCTGGCGAGCAGTCCGAGCCGTTCGAGCCGCTTGAGCGCGGGGTAGATCGTCCCGGTGCGCAGTTCGAGCGCTCCGCCGCTGCGGCTCATGACCGAGGTGATGATCGCGTAGCCGTGCAGCGGTCCGGGTTCGAGCACGGCGAGCAGCAGTCCGTCCAGGTGTCCTCGCACCGCGTCCGCCTTCATGCGGCTCATCCTAACGGGTAAGTAGATGGCAAATGCATTGCCTGGGTATATATTGGTTGACAACTTATTGGGAGCCTCCGGAGGTCCTTCGATGACCGCGCTGCTGCTGTCCGTCCACGTCCTGGCCGCGATCGTGCTGATCGGGCCGATCGCGGTCGCCGCTTCGCTCTTCCCGCGCTACGCCCGCTCCGAACCGGACTCGGGCGCACCTCGGCTGCTGCACCGGATCTGCCGGGGCTACGCGCTGGCCGGGCTCGCGGTCCCGGTGTTCGGCCTGGCCACCGCGCTGCAGATGGGCGTCCTGGCCGACCCGTGGCTGCTGATCTCGATCGCGCTGACGCTGATCGCGGCCGGGCTGCTGGCGCTGGTGATCCTCCCCGCGCAGTCCGCGATGCTCACCGAGCCCGTCGCGGCGACCGCCAAGCGGCTGACCACGACCACCGGGATCTTCAACCTGATCTGGGCCGCCGTGGTCGTCCTCATGATCGTGCGCCCCGGCTCCTCCACGGGGGTCTGACCGTGCGCGCGCTCCAGATCGCCGCGATCGCGGAAGCCCTGACCCTCGCGCTGCTGCTGGTCAACCTGGTCACGATCCACGTGCCGGCGATCAGCTCGCTGCTGGGCCCGCTGCACGGCACGGCCTACCTGATCACGATCGCCACGGCCCTCACCGCGATCCCGACCCGAGCCCGCTGGCTCGCCCTCATCCCGGGAGTCGGAGGAGTCCTGGCCCTCTCGCGCCGCCCGGCTGAGGGGTGATTGCGGTCTCGCGTTGCTTGGCGGTGCGGGTGGCGGAGCCTCACACGCCGTCTGGACTCCGTGCGCCGCTCCTGATGTCTTCCGGCTACCCCAGGGGTGGACATCGGCGTCGCGGCGTACTCGCCAGACGACGTGTGAGAAATCCCCGCGGGGGAAGGCCACAGCGGTGCCGGCTGAGTCCCACACCTGAGGCAACGGCTCCGCCGCATTCTGAAACGACTCCTGAGTGAGGGGTCCGAATTTCGCGCGAAGTTCGAATGCCCCTGCGGGAGGTGCTGGTCAGAAGCGGGGAGTGCCCCAGGCGTCGGTGAAGACGAGGTCGCCGAGCGGCTTGCGGGAGCGGGGCCGGAGCTCCTTCTCGACGAGCCGTTCCGGCATGTCGTCGAGGTCGCCGAGATCGCCGATGGCGATCGCGACCAGCGGTTCGAAGTCGTCCGGGATCGCGAACTCCACGCGGGCCGCCGCGCGGTCGAACCCGGCCATCTGGTGCGCGTGGAAGCCCTCGGCGACGGCCTGCAGGACGAGGTTCTGCGCGGCCAGGCCCAGCCCGTACTCGCCGTAGGGCATCGGCTCGCCGTCCTCGTTGACCGACTGCGCGACGCCGATCGCCAGGGCTGCCGCGTCGCCCGCCCAGCCCTTGTTCCCCCGGGAAAGAGTGCCGTGGATGCGGTCGAAGGCCGGTTCACCTCGCCGGGCGGCGATGAACCGCGCGGGCTGCGTGTTGCCCCAGGACGGAGCCCACCTGGCCGCCTCGAACAGCGCGGTGAACTGCGCGTCGTCGATCGTCGCCGAGGGGTCCAGCGCGCGCGGGCTCCAGCGCTCGGCCAGCAGCGGGTGCAGCGGGACTGAGGAGTCCGCCGTCTTGTCCGGTCCGGTCACCACAACCTCCAGAGTCGTTCCGCGAGCCCGTCTCAGATGGCGTAGTCCCAGGCCGTCAGCGAGTAGGCGCCGAGCCAGGAGCCGAAGAACACGAGCAGAACCGCCGTCGTCACGGCCGTCGCCGGAGTCCGCTTGCTCAGCCCGATCGCCACCGGGATGAGCAGTGGGAACGCAGGCAACATCAACCGCACCTTGGAGTACATCAGCCCGTCCGAGCCGAGGTCCAGCACCAGGACCGCCGCGGCGAACAGCACCAGCGGCCAGGGCAGCCGGTGCCACACGCACAGCGCCAGCAGCACGATCGCGGCCAGCACCACCCAGACAGTGAAGGTCTCGAAGACCGACTTGTCCTCGGTCAGCGCCTCCACCACGAACTGCGCGGTCTTGGCGCCGCCGTCGAACGCGGACGACCAGCCGCGCGCCTGCAGCTCGAAGTAGCCGGTGAGCTTGTGGGTCTGCAGCCCGACCCAGCCGATGTAGGCGAGCATCCCCATCGGGGCCACCAGGACCGCCACCCACGGCCGCCAGGAGTCCTTGCGCTGCACGATCGCGATCACCGCGGCCAGCCCGACCACGCCGATCAGCGCGGCGGCGGTCGGCCGGATCAGGCCGGCGGCGGTGCAGCAGAGCCCGGCCAGCGGCCAGTTGCGCTCGACCACGCCGATCAGCGCCCAGATGGACAGCGCGCAGAACAGGGCCTCCGAGTAGGCCATCGACAGCACGACCGACATGGGGGCCGCGGCGAACAGCACCACCAGCAGCAGACCGACCCGGCGCGTCCCGCCGAGCCGTTCACCCAGCCGCGCCAGGCCGTAGGCGGCGACCACGCCGCAGATCAGGCTCGCGATGATCGCCGCGCCGAGGGTGGTCACGCCGGGGAGCAGCGCGACGGCCATGATCAGCAGCGGATATCCGGGGAAGAAGGCCAGCGGGGTTTCCGGGTTCCGGTTCCCGAAGCCGTCCACCATGCTCCGGTTCACGCCGCCGTAACCGTGGGCCGCGATCTCGGTGTACCACTGCCCGTCCCAGGCGTTGAGGTTGTCCAGCAGCGAGTCGTCGTTGACCGCGGAGAGCCAGGACAGGACCAGCAGTCCCACGAGGCGGATTGCGAGGTAGACCACAGCCGGGGTCAGCGCGATGATCAAACGGCGTTGCTGCGGAGTGCCGAGCGACGCGCGACCGGTCGTCGTCGAGGTCTGCTGTTTCCGCTGCGTAGCAGCAGTGTTTCCGGTATCCCCCAGGGGTGGTTCCAGCGCGCCTCGCGTGGTGGACAACCCTACGCTCCGCTCTTGTCGACAATCGCGTCCAACAGGGTAGACGTGACGTTCGTGATTGGGGTTCACCCCCGGTGGTCGGTAGGCTATTCCGGCAGCGGAGCGACCTGGTAGAAGGCCGTTTCGGCCGTTCGCGGCCGACGCTGCCTCCCACCGGTCGCGGGGCGGAGGGCGCATCCCACACCGGGTGTCCCGATGCTCTTCGTCCACCCGGTGTCAGCGCGGGGACAACCCGTGCCCGGGACGGCCGCAGCGGTCGAGGAGGTTTGTTTCACGTGGCGCTCGTCGTCCAGAAGTACGGCGGTTCCTCACTCGAGAGTGCTGATCGCATCAAGCGGGTTGCCGAACGCATCGTCGAGACCCGCAAGGCGGGCAACGACGTCGTGGTCGTCTGCTCCGCGATGGGTGACACCACTGACGAGCTGCTCGACCTCGCCAAACAGGTCAACCCGGCACCGCCGGAGCGGGAACTCGACATGCTGCTGACCGCGGGGGAGAGGATCTCCAACGCGCTGGTCGCGATGGCTGTCGAGTCGCTCGGCGTGGAAGCCCAGTCGTTCACCGGCTCGCAGGCCGGCATGGTCACCACCTCGGCGCACCAGAACGCCCGGATCGTCGACGTCACGCCCGGCCGCATCCAGGAGGCGCTGGCCGAGGGCCAGGTCGCGCTCGTCGCCGGGTTCCAGGGCGTTTCGCAGGACACCAAGGACATCACCACGCTGGGTCGTGGCGGTTCGGACACCACCGCGGTCGCGGTGGCCGCCGCCATGAACGCCGACGTGTGCGAGATCTACACCGACGTGGACGGCGTCTACACGGCTGATCCGCGCATCGTGCCCGACGCGAAGCACCTCGACCACATCACCTTCGAGGAGATGCTGGAGATGGCTGCCACCGGCGCGAAGGTGCTGCACCTGCGCGCGGTGGAGTACGCCCGCCGCTACGGCGTGCCGCTGCACGTCCGCTCGTCTTACTCGCCCAAGCCCGGCACGACAGTGTCCGGTTCAGTGGAGGACCTTTCCGTGGAACAGGCGATGATCACCGGCGTCTCGCACGACCGGTCGGAGGCCAAGGTCACCGTGCGCGGTGTGCCGGACAACCCGGGCGTCGCGGGCCGCATCTTCCGCGTGGTCGCCGACGCCGAGATCGACATCGACATGGTGCTGCAGAACGTCTCCGGCACCGCGTCCGGCAAGACCGACATCACCTTCACCGTGGCGCGCAGCAACGGTGAGCTCGCCGTCGCCGAGCTGGAGAAGATCTCCTCCGAGGTCGGTTTCGAGGAGGTCGTCTACGACGACCAGGTCGGCAAGGTTTCGCTGGTCGGCGCGGGCATGCGCTCGCACCCCGGCGTGACGGCGACCTTCTGCGAGGCGCTGTCCAACGCCGGCGTGAACATCAACATCATCAACACCTCGGAGATCCGCATCTCGGTGCTGATCCAGGACACCCAGCTCGACACCGCCGTGAGCGCGCTGCACTCGGCGTTCGGGCTCGGCGGCGACGAGGAAGCGGTCGTGTACGCGGGGAGTGGTCGCTGATGAGTTCCGGTCCCACGCTCGCGATCGTCGGCGCGACCGGTGCCGTCGGCACCGTCATGATCGACATCATCAACAACCGCGGCTCGGTGCCGTGGGGCGAGATCCGGCTGATCGCCTCGCCGCGCTCGGCGGGCAAGAAGATCACCGTCCGCGGTGAGGACAACACCGTGGTCGCCCTGGCCCCGGAGGCGTTCGACGGCGTGGACATCGCGCTGTTCGACGTGCCGGACGAGGTCTCCGCCGAGTGGGCCCCGGTGGCCGCCTCGCGCGGTGCCGTCGCCGTGGACAACTCCGGCGCCTTCCGGATGGACCCCGAGGTTCCGCTGGTGGTGCCCGAGGTCAACCCGGAGAAGGTGCACGAGCGCCCCAAGGGCATCATCGCCAACCCCAACTGCACGACTCTGTCGATGATGGCCGCGCTGGGTGCGCTGCACCGCGAGTTCGGCCTGCGCGAACTGGTCGTCTCCTCCTACCAGGCCGCTTCCGGCGCTGGTCAGGACGGCATCGACCGGCTCTACGCGGAGCTCGAAGCGGTGGCGGGCAAGCAGGTCGGCGTCCGCGGCGGCGACGTCGCCGCCGCCCTGGCCGCGGCGGGTCTGTCCGCCGAGACCCCGTTCAAGGCGCCGCTGGCGCTCAACGTGGTCCCGTGGGCGGGTTCGCGCAAGGACGACGGCTGGACCTCCGAGGAGCTCAAGGTCCGCAACGAGTCCCGCAAGATCCTGGGCATCCCGGAGCTGAAGGTCTCTGCGACCTGCGTCCGCGTCCCGGTGCTGACCACGCACTCGCTGGCGGTGCACGCCACCTTCGAGCGCGAGGTGTCGGTGGAGAAGGCGCACAAGCTCTTCTCCGACCAGCCGACGATCGTGCTGGACGACGACCACGACAACGGCGTGTTCCCGACCCCGGCGGCCGTCGTCGGCGCCGACCCGACCCACGTCGGTCGCGTCCGCCAGGCGCTGGACTTCCCGAACACGCTGGACTTCTTCGTCTGCGGAGACAACCTCCGCAAGGGCGCGGCCCTCAACACCTACGAGATCGCCGAAACGCTCGCCAAGTGACCTGATCACCGGCACGACGAGGGCGCCTTCTCCCTGGCCACAGGGGGTGGGCGCCCTTATTGTTGCGGTGTGGTGGATTCGAGATCCACTCGAACCTGCGTTTGTCCTTCGTGGAGCTTGGAGCGCGTGATCGGCGCGGCTATTAGTGGAGGCATGTCCGTGATGACTTGGCCCGACCACCCGATGACCTTGGCGGAGTTCGACGAACTCCCCGAGGACAACTCGCGGCGCTACGAGCTCCAGGAAGGCGTCCTCCACGTGACCCCGAAAGCCGCTGGTTACCACCAGTTCGTCCTCACACGGCTCTCCGCTGTGCTCGACCGGATCTTGCCGGAGGGCTGGGCAGCGATCAGCGAGCCCGAAGTGGTGATCACCAGAACCTATCCGCCAACGGTCCGGATTCCGGACGTGATCGTGCTGAGCTTGGACCGGGTCCTGGAGCAGCCGACGCGGTTCCACGCCCAGGACGTCGCGCTCGCCGTCGAGGTCGTCTCCCCGGGTTCGCGGCGCGTCGACAACCTCGTCAAACGCGCCGAGTACGCCGAGGTGGGGATTCCGTTCTACTGGATTCTCAACATCACTGATCGGCCGAGACTCGTCGAACACCGCCTGATCGACGGCGTGTACAAGGAGACCTTTAACGGCACGGGCGTCTTCATGACGGAGCAGCCCTTCGACCTGCGGATCGATCTCGATGCGCTGGGCACGCGGATCGTGCCGAAGCGGGAGTGATCCTGGGCACCCCGCCTGGGCCGAACGGGTGCGATTCGGGCGGATAGGTTCGTGGCATGAGCTCTGTCCCGGTCGTGCTGGGTGTCGATCTCGGCACCACGGCTACCAAGGTCGTCGCCGCAGGCACCGATGCGCGGGTCCTGCACACCACCGAGCGCGGGTACCCGCTGCGCACCGACGAACCGGGTGAGGCCACCCAGGACGCCGCCGAAGTGCTGCGGGCCGCGATCGAGGCGCTGACCGAGTGCGTGGCGTGGGCGCGGGAGCAGGGGCACGAGGTCGCCGGGCTGTCGTTCAGCAGCGCGATGCACACCCTGGTCGGCCTGGACTCCCGGGGCGAGCCCGCCACGCGCGCGTTCAACTGGGCCGACATGCGGGCTTCCGAGGTCGCCGCGCGGCTGCGCGCCGAGCCGGAGACGTCCTCCGCGCTGCACCGGGCGACCGGAACTCCCGTGCACACCCAGTCGGTCATGGTGAAGCTGGCCTGGCTGACCTCGGGCGGGGGCGAGATCGGGGAGGTCGAACGCTGGTGCGCGCTCAAGGATTTCGTGGTCACCGCGTTCACCGGCGAGTTCGTCACCGAGCACTCGTTGAGCTCCGGCAGCGGTCTTCAGGACATGCAGTCGTTGACCTGGCACGAGCCCGCGCTGGAGGTCGCCGGGATCCGCGCCGAGCAGCTGCCCGAGCTCCGCGATCCGACCGCGTCCGTCCCGCTCGGATCGCAGGTCGCCGAGGCCGTCGGGCTCCCGGCAGGGCTGCCGGTGGTGCTCGGTGGCGGTGATGGTCCGCTGGCCAACCTCGGCGTGGGAGCGGTGTCTCCCGGCGTGGCCGCGCTGTCGCTGGGCACCAGCGGCGCGCTGCGCGTGACCAGGGAGAAGCCGGGCGTGGACGAGCGCTGCCGCACGTTCAGCTACGCGCTCGCCGACGGTCTGTGGGTGATCGGTGGCGCGGTGAGCAACGGTGCCGTCGTCGGCCAGTGGGCCGCGGAGGCGTTCGGCGTGGACGTCGCGGACCTGCTCGACGAAGCGGCCGGGGTCCCGGCGGGCGCTGAGGGCTTGATGGCCCTGCCGTACCTGCTCGGCGAGCGCGCTCCCTGGTGGGAACCGGGGTTGACCGGTGGTTTCCTCGGTCTTCGTCGTTCGCACGGTCGCGCCGAGATGACCCGCGCCGTCATCGAGGGAGTCGCCCAGCAGCTCGCCCTGGTCCGCGACGCGGTGATCGACACCGGCGCCGAAGTCCGCGCGGTCCGGGCGACCGGCGGTGGCTTCCGCAGCCCGGTCTGGGCCGGGACCATCGCCTCGGCCCTGAACATGGACGTCGACCTGGCCGAGGGCAGCGGAGGATCGGGTCTCGGCGCGGTCCTCCTCGCGTGGCGGGCCCTGGGGGAGATCGATTCGTTGGCGCACGCCGCCGAACTCGTCGCCGTGGATTCCCAGGTCGCGCCCGACCCCGAGGCCGCCGACCTGCTCGCACGCCGCAGGCCCCTCATCGACCGGCTCCACGAAACCCTCAGGGACCTCCCCCTCTAGGAGCTGTTGGGGGATTGTTTTGCGTGGCGGGTGGCGGAACCTGATGCATGCCGTGGGGGTGGGGAAGTTTTCATGAAAACTTCCCCACCCCCACGAACAGCCTCTAGGCCGCTGAGCCGGGGTCAGCCCCGGGAGTGCCGGCCCGAGGGCGTCGGGTCGACGTGGTGGGACGGCCCGTCGGGGTCCGGTTTGGCGTGGCTGCCCGTGGGCTGGTTGACGCTGGAGCGGGACCGGCCGGTCCGCTCGTCGGGCTCGGGGGCCCGGCGCCGACCTCCCGTGCTGGTCGCGCTGCTCGCCCCCTCGCGGAGGGCGCGGCGTCCGGTCGGGCGGTCGTGCTGCTGCAGGAACTGGGTGGCCGGGGTCCTGCTGGGGTCGTCCGCGCTGCGGGACGGGGTCGCCGACTCGGCGGCCTGGCGCGCCTGTTCCGCTTGCGCCGCTTTGCGGGCGCGTTCGGCTTCCTCGGCTTGGCGGGCTCGCTCGGCCTGACGGGCCTGCTCCGCTTGCGCCGCTTGGCGGGCGCGTTCGGCTTCTGCGGCCTGACGGGCTTGCTCGGTCTGGCGGGCGCGTTCGGCTTCCTCGGCTTGGCGGGCTCGCTCGGCTTCTGCGGCTCGGCGGGCTTCCTCGGCCTGACGGGCCTGCTCCGCCTCGGCGGCCTGACGGGCGCGCTCCGCCTCGGCCTGCTGCTGCGCCTGGGCCTGTTGCTGGGCCTGCTGACCTCGGTGAGCGGGCTGGGGCTGTCCCTGGTTCTGGATCTGGTGCAGGATCACGCGTTCCGCGCTGCGCAGGACGGTCCGGACGGCGTCGCGGTGGGTGCGGTCCAGCAGCGGGTTGACCGCCTGCTCGCGCCAGCGCGACAACGTGGTGGTGGCCTCGTCGGCGAGGTCGGCGCCCATCGCCGAGCCGTCCAGGCCGAGGCGGGCCTGCGGTGAGTGGCCCGAGGCGCCGAGCAGCCGCTTGGCCTCGGCCTGCAACGGGCGGGAGAAGCGGACCTGCCCCGAGTCCAGCGCTGACAGGACGCGCAGCTCGTTCCACTCGTGGGCGTTGCTGAGCACCCGCTCGAACTCGCCGAGCAGTTGCTGCACGCCGGGCCGCGGATTGGCGCGCAGCACCATGTCCACCGCCAGCAGCGCGGACCGGGCGCGCAGCGCGTCCTGGCGTTCCACGAACTGCGAGTGCACGGTCTCCTGGAGGGTGGTGAGCCCGCTGAGCTCCAGCAGTTCCTGCTGCAGCTTCTGCGCCGTGTCGGCGCCGCCGCGCAGCAGGTCCAACGAGCGCGCGATGCCGAAGTGGCCGAAGCGCTCCAGCAGCCGCTGCCGGATCTCCGAGGGCACGGCCTCCAGCCCGGCCTTGATGAACCGCTCCGCCGACAGCAGCAGCGTGTCCCGGTCGTTGTCGGACAGCCGGGCCAGGTAGGCGAGGACCTTGAAGTCGTCCTCGGTCATCGTCGACGACGCCTGGCCGAGCAGGCCCACCACCGGGATGAAGTGCTGCGCGAACGCGCTCAAGGTCGGGTCGGTGCGGTAGCGCTCGGCGATCCGCTGGGCCGCCGCGAGCGCGTCGCTGCCGCCGTCGCCGGTCTCGTCGGCGCGCGAGAACGCGACGACGGTGTTGATCGGGACGCAGCGCGCGGTCTGCAACTCGTTGACCGACTGCAGGAATTGCAGGTCGGTCTGCCGCGGGTAGCGGGTCAGGTAGAGCACGGCGTCGGACTCGGACAGGATCTGCGCGAGCGCCGAGCGACCGGTCTCCTGCACCGCGGCGGAGGCGACACCGGGCGTCTCGATCAGCGTGATGGCCTGCAGACCCGGGGTCGGGGACTCGATGACCAGCCGGGATACCTCGTCCGGGCGCCAGTGCTGCAGGTCCCGGATCGTCGTGGAGTCCAAAGTGGACACCGGGATGTTCTGCACCGCGCCGTGCGGCGTGTGCACCATGATCTTCGGTTCCGGGCCGTACTGGTAGAACGTCGTGACCTGAGTGCGCTCCTCGGCGTCGGTCGGGGCGAGGTCCGTGCCGATCAGAGCGTTGATCAGGGTCGACTTGCCCGATTTCACCCGCCCGCTCACCGCGATCCGCAGCGGTTGGTCGAGCCGTTCCAGCCGGTCGCGCAGCCACGTCGACGTGCGCGGGTCGTCGCGGTAGAACGTCATCGTCCGCAGCAACAGGCCCTTCGCCCGCTCCAGCAGTGCTTCTGCGCTCATGCGGCGGTGATCCGGTTCTGCGTCAGCTGGGTGACCCGCCTGCGCAGCACCGTGATCTCCTCCAGCTTCTGCTTGATCTCCCGCGCGCGCTGGTCGCGGTCGACCGCGCTGCGCTCGGCGGACCGCTTGATCGCCTGGATGGACTGGCTGATGTCCATCTGCGCGTCCTCGGTGATCCGGGTGAAGTGCTTGTGGAGAGTCTTGTGGATCGCGCGGATGGTGTCCTTCGAGTCCTTGTTGACCTGGAAGATCACCTGCTCGATGTGCCGCTGCACGTTGCTCCTGGCCTCGGTCTGGCGGCGGCGCAACCGCATGTCCTTCTCTTCCCTGAGGCTCTTGGCACCCAGCAGCACACCGGCCGAGATCGACACGACGTTCACCAGCGGCAGCGCTGCCGAGGTGATCAGCCCGAACATCAGCACGCCGCCGTAGGAACCGCGCAGACCGGTGAGGAGCTGGTCGAACTTCTTGTAGTCGGCGGCGGTGGGCACCTTCGGCCCGGGGATCTCGTCCAGCGGCTCGGGTACGAGCACCTGGTTCAGATCGGGCGGCCCGCTCTGCTGCTGCGGGGGCATCTGCTCGGCGACCGTCTCGGCGAGCCGCTGCTGGCGCTGCTCCAGCCAGCCGAAGGTCTCGCAAATCGCGTCGGTGAGCCGAGCCTGCAGCCACCGGGTGAAGTCGTCCCAGATCATCGCCGGGTCAGCGACCTCGAAGATCTCGTTGACCTCGTGCAGCACCGCCCAGGTGCGTTCGCGGAAGTCGTACTCGATGTCGGTGAACAGCTCGGAGATGCCGTCGTTGAGCGTCTTCTGCCAGTGCTGCGAAATGCGGCGCAGGTCCTCCGCCCTGCGCTGCGCGGTTTCCAGCTCGACCAGCGTTTCTGCTGCGGTGCGCGGGTTCTGCGCGGCGAGTTCGGCGCGCAGCGAATCGTTGATCTGCGTCAGCGCCTCGGAGACGTTGTGCGCCACCAGCCGTCGGGTGAACTGCTCGTGCTGGCCCGCGAGCTCGGTCTGCAGGAACTCCAGCAGCTGCGGGAAACCGGACTCGGCGTTGAGGTTGGTGTTGCGCGACTGCATCGCGCGCATCCGGATGTCGGCCGAGACCGGGAAGAGCTTCGCTGAGACGCCCGCGTTGCTCAGGTGCTTCCGGTTGACCTCCAGCACCTTCCGCCAGTGCGGGGTCCGGTCGATCTTGGGCATCACCAGCGCGATGTTCGGGCACAGCGCGGTGGCCTGCTTGAGGAACGCGAGCTCGTTGGTGGTCAGCTCCTGGGTCGAATCCGACACCATCAGCAGCGCGTCGGCCTCGGCGACCACGGAGAGTGTTGTGCTCGTGAGGAACGATGAGATGCTGCCCACACCTGGCGTGTCCATCAGCGCCAGACCGTTCTGCAGCACCGCGCGCGGGATGCCGATCTCGCCTCGGGTCACCGGTCGGCCGTTCGCGGCGGCGCGCTCCATGTGCTCGCGAACCTGGTCGATCGGCACCGGAGTGCGGTCCAGCGCCAGCGGCCCACGTGCGGGTTCTTGCTCGATCAGCTGCGCGGTGGGCTCGTCGGAATAGCGCACGAGCGTGGGCACCGTGGTGGTGACGTCGTCGCCGGACGGGCAGACGGGCGCGTTCACGACGGCGTTGACCAGCGCGGACTTTCCCTGCTTCGACTCGCCGACGACCAGCACCAGCTGGGTCGGGTCGAGCACTCTGGTCCTGATCTGGCGCAGGCGGCCGTGCAGATCGGCGCGCTGCTGCTCGGCGCACTCGGCAGTAGCGCGATCGATCAGTTCCACCAACGCCGTCTCGATCACGGCGGCCATTGTGTCGTGCCGGGGCGGTTAGAGAAACCCAATAGGTTGAACTCGCTTGGTTGTCGCACACCCGGAGTGTTGTTGGGGAGTGCGAATCTTGCCGAAAAGTGAAAAATGCCGGGTTCCGCTCAGGGAGCGGAACCCGGCATCTTCAAGGCTCAGTCGCGGAGAGCGATCAGAGCAGGCCGTCCAGCGGCAGCGCGTCCGTGGCGGTGTGGGTCAGGTCCTCGAGCGGCTCGCCGACGATCGGACCCGCGACCGGCAGGTCGCTCGGGGCCGGCAGGTGCGAGACCACGTCGCCGACCGGGGCCAGCGGAGCAGCGTCGCCCAGCGGCAGGGCCGAGGTGACGTCCTCGACCGGCAGCGCGTCGGTGGGCAGCGCGGAGCCGAGGTCGTCGACCGGCAGCGCGGTGACGTCGCCACCGGCGACCGTGTCGGTCACGGAGCTGGCGAGGTCGCCGGCGACCGGGACGTTGGCCACCGCGTCGGTGACGCCGCCGAGGACGTCGCCCGCGACCGGCAGGTTGTTGACCAGGTCGCCACCCGCGGCACCACCGGCCACGTCGCCGACGACCGGGACGGAGCCCAGCGCGTCGGTGGCGGTGCCGGCGACCTCGCCGACGACCGGGACGTTGCCGACGGCGCCGGCCACGTCGCCCGAGGCGACGTCACCCAGGGCGTCGCCCACGAGCGGGACGTTCTGGCCGGCGTCGGTCAGCGTGCCCGCAACGCCGGCGGCGTCGCCCGAGG
This sequence comes from Saccharopolyspora tripterygii, assembly GCF_054778355.1. Lineage (NCBI taxonomy): Bacteria > Bacillati > Actinomycetota > Actinomycetes > Pseudonocardiales > Pseudonocardiaceae > Saccharopolyspora > Saccharopolyspora tripterygii. Next base: position 61,765 of record NZ_BAAGZP010000006.1, read on the forward strand.
TCACGTCGCCCGCGACGTCGCCCACGACCGGGACGGAGCCGACGGTGCTGGTGGCGGTGGACAGGACGTCGCCCACGACCGGGACGCCGGCCACGACGCCCAGCGGGTCACCGCTGGTGGCGGCACCGGTGGCGGCACCGGCCAGGTCGCCCACGACCGGGACGTCGGCCACGGCGCCGGTCACGTTGCCCACGACGTCGCCGACGACCGGGGCCTCGGAGACGGTGTTGGTGAGGTCGCCGGCGATGCCGGTGACGTCGCCCGAGGTCACGTTGCCGACCACGTCGCCCACGACCGGGGCCTCGGAGACGGTCGAGGTCAGGTCGCCGGCGATGCCGGTGACGTCGCCCGAGGTCACGTTGCCCACGACGTCGCCCACGACCGGGGCGTCGCCCACGGCCTGGGTCACGTTGGCGGCCACGTCGCCGACGATCGGCGCGCTGTTGACCACGTCGGTGACGTTGCCGGAGGTCACGTCGCCCACCACGTCGGTGACGTTGCCCGAGGCGACGTCACCCACGACGTTGGTGGCGTTGCCGACCACGTCGACCGAGCCGTCGAAGACGTGGGTCGCCGTGCTGGTGACCGAGCCGACGGTCGAGGACAGGTCGAGGCTGTCGCCGATGTTGATGTTGTTGCCCGAAAGGATCTCGTTGCCCGAGAGCACGTCGTGCACGTTCACGACGTTGTGCGAGTCAACGTCGTTGTGCTCGATGTCGACGTTGGTGTCGCCGTTCGGAGCGGGAGCCGGGGCCGGGGCAGGCAGCTGGGCGTCGACGTCGCCGCCGGGGCCGAAGTCGTCAGAGGGGGTGTTCTGCAGCATGCTGAGTTCTTCCTGCTCGTGTGGATGTGCGGGATGCAATTCAGTGATCGCGACGTGCTGGGTGCTCGCGGCGAACTTCTCGACGCTGCTCGAAAGTGAGCGGTCGTACGCGTTGACCACCTCGACCGGCGCGTAGTCGAGGACCAGCGACGTGGCTTGAAGCACGTCCGTCGCGCTCATTTCCCCGAGTCCGACCTGGTCCAGCGTGGATTGCGGATCAGCGTCGAAGGCCGACCGTGCGGCCGGGTCGCTGACGAGGCGCGTGAGGAACTCGTGCAGCGTCGGTTCCGCGGGCAGGCCGGAGTTGGAGTGCGTCCCGGGGTCGGAGATGGGGGACTCGGCTTGACCGGAGGGGTGCTGAGGGTTCGCCATCGTCGGACCTCCCGATGCTCAGCGGTACTCGGCTAGGTGGACCGAGTGAGGTCGTGCCGTTCCCTCACTCCTGTGTTGATCACCGTAGGGATGACCCGCCCCCTAGCCATCGGGTACGACTCCTAGTCATCGAGATCTCTATTAGGGGATCGGTTGGGTAGCCCGTTGGGGGGTAGGGGGGGGGAGTCATGAACCGCTCCGTAATCGGATGCGGCTAAATTGTGTGCACCCCAGCCGTGCGCTAGACCCTCGATCGGGGAACCTGGCACTCGGCCAGCCGGTGATACGAAGGGATTGCATGCCTTACGTCCTGGGCGTTCACCTGGGCGCGACGGTAACGACCGCCGCGACCGCCAGGCGGAACGGTGGCCGCTGGACGCCCACGGCACCCGTGCCCCTGGCGACCAGCGGCCCGGTGGTGCCCACCGCGCTGTGCAAGGTCCAGGACGGATCTTTCGTGGCAGGGGAGGCCGCCGCCCGCCAGGAGGTCAGCCACCACGAGTGGGTCGCCCGCGGCTTCACCGGCCGGCTCGGCGACGACCTGCCGCTGGTGGTCGGCAGCGAGTTCGTCCCGGCCCAGCGCCTGGTCGCCGCGATGATCGAGTGGGTCTCCGACACCGTCACCCAGCGGCAGGGGCACCCGCCCGAGCACATCGCCATCGCCCACAGCTCCGCTTGGGGTCCCCACCGCGTGCACCTGGTCCAGCAGGCGTTGGCCCAGCTCGGCCTCACCGACGTCACGCTGATCCCCGAACCGAACGCCGTCGCCCTCGACTACGCGAGCAAGCAGCGCGTGGAGGAGCAGCACCCGCTCGTCGTCGCCAACATCGGCGGCAGCGGCTTCGACGCGACCGTGCTGCGCCGCCGCCAGCGGACGTTCGACGTGGTCGGCTCACCGCTGACCAGCGACCACCCCTCCGGCCAGGACCTCGACGACGCCCTGTTCGAGCTGGTCGGCGAGCAGTTCTCCACGCAGCTCGGCGCTCTGGACACCTCCGACGTCAACCAGCGGGCCGCGCTGGCCAAGCTGCGCGCCGAGTGCGTGCGGGCCAAGGAGGCGCTGTCGCACCAGGCCGGCGCGTCGATCTGGGTGGAGCTGCCCGGCGTCCGCACCGAGTTCGCGGTCTCCCGCGGCCGGTACGAGCAGCTGGCCCGCCCGCACCTGGAGCGGGTGCCCGAGCTGATCTCGCAGGCGGTGCAGTCGGCATCGCTGCGACCCGACGACGTCGACACCGTGCTCCTGGCAGGCGGAACCGCGCGCACCCCGCTGCTCAAGCAGTTGGTCTCCGACCGCCTGCAGTCCCCGCCGCTGGTCGACGTGGCGCCCGAGCTGACCGCCGCGAGCGGTGCCGCGCTGGCCGCGCAGCAGGTGCTGTCCACCGACACCGATCGGGGCGCGGTCGCGGAGACGAGCGTGCTGATGCGCGTCGAGGGGTTCGACGCCCTCGACGACATCGATGACGAACCCGAACCAGTCGAACGCCCGCCCATCGAGGTCGAGCCGCTGCCGATCGAACCGCCCGACGAGACGCGGGCGAAGCGCATGAAGATCATCAAGTTGGTGGTCGCGACGCTGCTGATCGCGGCGGGCATCGCGATCACCTTCATGACCAAGGACCACTCCATCACCGGCGTGGTGGATCTGTTCAAGTAGCTCCAGCGCCGCGAACTCGTTAACGGAACGGCATACCGCGCAACCTGATCCGACCTCGCCACCGTCAGCCCATTGATCAGGACCGCTAGACCCAGGTGACCGGACGACAAGGAAGGCAGGCGTGAATCACTCGACGACATCCCGCGCCGCCCTGGTCCCGGACGGGCACGCGGCAGGATTGCGGTCGGCCATCGAGTCCTCCCCGGATTCGCCGGTCGTGGCGGGGATCCAGGGTGCGGGCGGGTTCGGCAAGACCGCGTTGCTCGACGCGATCGCCGCCGCCTACCGCGAGGCGGGCGTGCCGGTGCTGAGCGCTCGGGACCTCGACAGGGCCGACGAAGGCGCGGTGCTCGTCGACGACGCGCACCGGCTCGACGACGAGCTGCTGCTGCGGCTCGCCGGCCTCGCCCGCAGGCCCGGCGTCCGGCTGCTGGTCGCCTACCGGCCGGGCCCCCGCAGCGCGGCCCTCGGTGAGCTGATCGGTGAGCTCGGAGCTCCCGTGCTGCTCGCCGCTCTCGGGCTGGAGGAGATCGCCGAGCGTGCCGGTGGCAGCGCGCTGGACTGGGTCGGGTGGGTGCAGACCCAGACCGGCGGAGTCCCGCGCTACGTGACCCGGCTGCTCGCCGAGGCGGTCCCCGGACGTGCCGAGCTGCCGGCTCGCGCGCTCGACCACTTCCAGCACGACCTGGACCAGCTCGGCGAGACCGGCTGGGCGTGCGCCACGGCGATGGCCGTCGGCGCCGCCGCGCACCCCGACCTGCTCGCGGCCGTGGTCGGTGCCGAGAGCGCGCAGGTCGGCGCGGTTCTGACCGCGATGCGGTCCGGCGCGATGCTCGGCGCCGAGGACGTGCTGCTGCCGATCGTGCGCGCCGCGGTGATCAGGTTGACTCCGTGGGAACTCCGGTTGCGCATCACGCGAAAACTGGTGGAAATCCAGCTCTCCCGGGGTGGCCCGGTGCTCCCGCTGGTCGCGCCGCTGCTGGAGGCGCCGATGGCTTTGCTGCCGGAAGCGACGCTGGCCAAGGCGTTCGAGCGCGCCGGTGACGAGGCCGTGCAGGTCGCCCCGAACCTGGCCGGGAAGCTGCTCGCGGCCGCGGTGTCGGCCGGTGTTCCGGCCGGCTCGGTGATCGCCCGCCAGGCCAGGGCGGCGGCCGTGTCCGGTGATCTGGACGAGGCGCTGCGGCTGGCGGACCGGGTGATCGTCGACGAGAACGCGCCGGACCGGGAACTGGGAGTCCAGGTCGCGGCCGGCGTGCTGGCCCACCGCGGGCTCCTGGAGCGCTCGGCGGAGCTGTGCCGCTGGTCGGCGGCGAAGCTGCGCTGGTCCGGGGACACGGCCTTCGCCGCCGTCGGTCTGATCGGTGCAGGCCGGCTGGCCGAGGCCGAGGAGCTGCTCCGGGCGGGCGACGACGCCGGGCCGCCGACCTCGATGACGGGTGCTGCCACCCAGATGGCCTCGGGCGTGCGCGAATCCGTCGCGGGCTCGGCCACCACCGCGCTGTCCACCCTGGTGCGCGCGGCGTCGCTGTCCGATCCGCTGGGGCGCGACGTCATGGTCCCCGACACCCCGGCGGCCGTCGCCGCGCTGGTGGCCCTGCACTGCGGCGAGCTCGACGTCGCGCAGTCCACGTTGGACCGCGCGGTGGAGACCGGGGCCGGCGGCGCCTTGCTGCACAACCGGCACCGGTTGCTCGCCGCGTGGCTCCCGCTGGTCAAGGGCGACACCGTCACCGCCCGCGCGAAGATCCCCGAGACCGGCGAGATGGCGGCCCGCGACCGGCTGATGGCGACCGCGATCGAGGCCGGGATCGCCAGCCGGGACAACGACATGGCCGCGCTGGCCAACGCCCGCGCCCAGGCCAGGCAGGTTGCCGCCGAGCACTCAGTGGACCTGTTCTCGCTGCTGCCCCTGGGCGAACTGGTGGTGGCGGCGGCCCGGTTGCGGGATCAGGAGTGGATCGCTCCCTACCTGAACGAGGCCGAGGCGTTGCTGGACCGGCTCGGCAATCCTCCACTGTGGACAGCGATGCTGGTGTGGAAGCGGTTGCAGGCGGCCATCGTCCTGGAGGAGATCGACGCCGCCCACGGCTTCGCCGACCGGCTCGACGCGTTCGCGCACCACAACGCGCTCGCCGGTGCGATGGCCGAGGCCGCCCGCATGTGGTTGCGGGTGCTCGGTGGCGAGGTCGACCAGGAGGAGGTCGAGCGCATCGCCCGCGGCCTCCACGGAGCCGGGCTGGCCTGGGACGGCGCTCGTCTAGCCGGGCAGGCCGCGATCCGCACCCAGGACCGCCGCGCCATGCTCGCGCTGCTGGAGTGCGCCCGCGCCCTGCAGGGCAAGCCGCCGCGCCCGCGCGCCGTCAACGCCTCCGGTTCCGACTCGGAGATCCTCAGCGAGCGCGAGAAGGAGGTGGCCGAGCTGGTGGTGGCGGGCCTGACCTACAAGCAGGTCGGGAAGCGCCTGTTCATCTCGGCCAAGACGGTCGAGCACCACATCAGCCGGATCAAGCAGCGTCTCGGCTCCACGAGCCGGGAAGACCTCCTCACCCGCCTCAGGGAACTCCTCACCCCACCACCGGACTGACCCACCCGAGCGCACACCTCAGGTGCCCACCGGCCGTTCCCGGTGGGGAGTTGCTCGGCAGGGGGCAGTTTTGGTCCGAACCGTCCATGATCAATGTCCCTTTTGCCCGGACAATTCGGACCAAAACTGCCCACGAGGCACCCGCCGACACCCCGCGAGGCATCGGCGGGCGCGGGGGAGGGTCAGACCTTGCGCAGGTCGAGGGCGGCCCTGACGGTGCCGACGATCTCGAAGAGGGCCTCCTCGAAGCGGGTCCCGACCGGGCGGATGTTGGTGAACCCGTGGATCAGGTCGGGGAAGCGCCGGGCCACGACGGGCACGCCCGCGTCCGACAGCGCCTTCGCGTAGGCCTCGCCCTCATCGCGCAGCGGATCGAACCCGCAGGTCACCACGTACGCGGTGGGCAGATCCGCGAGGTCGTCGGCGAGCAGCACCGACAGCCTCGGGTCGTTGCGGTGCGCCTCGTCCGGCGAGTACTGCGCCATGAACCAGTCCATGTCGTGGTCGGTGAGCAGGAACCCGTCACCGAACAGCTCCCGCGAGCGGCGCCGCCGGGTCGCGTCCACCGCCGGGTAGAGCAGCAGCTGCAACACCGGCTTCTGCCCGCCCGATCGGGTCGTCTGCTGCGCCACAGCCGCGGCGAGGTTGCCGCCCGCGGAGTCGCCGCCGACGGCGATCGCGTCGCCCGCGGAACCGAGCTCGGCGGCGTTGTCCACGGCGTAGGAGTAGGCCGCCAGCGCGTCGTCCAGCGCCGCGGGGAACGGGTGCTCCGGCGCCAGCCGGTAGTCCACCGACAGCACCCTGATCCCGGCGTGCTTGGCGAGGAATCGGCACAGGTCGTCGTGGCTGTCCAGGTCGCCGATCACCCAGCCGCCGCCGTGGTAGTAGACCAGCAGCGGACTCGTCTCGGTGAGGCCCTCGGGGCGGTAGAGGCGCGCGGGCAGAGTGCCGTCGCGGGTCGGGATGCTCCGTTCGGCGACCACCACGCCGGGCAGCGGAGCGCCCGAGGTGATCTTCGTCGCGTGGGTCATCCCGGCGCGGGCCTTCTCCGCCGTCGCGGCGGCCAGCCCGTTCTGGCCGGTGAGCTTCTGCAGCTTGAGCAGCAGTTGCGCGTCGAGCGCGAGTTCCTGGCCGTCGAGCTGGACCGGACGGCCGGCGATCAGTCGGCGAAGGGGCTGGGGAAGAGCGAAAACGGCGCGCATCGCGGCGCCTTCGAGCGTGGGTTGCAGCGCTTCGATGACGTTGGGCATGAGCGTGGCCTTCCCGGGAAGGTGGTGGACGTGTCTTACGTTACCCGCAAGTAGCCAAGTCGCCGATGCTCGCTCGCCGATCTTGACCTCCAGCGGACTGGAGGTTCTAGCGTTACCCCGCACAGGCGCAACGGGGGCGACAGATCCCAGGTTCGGGTGAAAGGATCGGCACATGACGGTGACCGTGGTGGGGGTCGGTGGCTCGGTCCGTCCCGACTCGCAGTCCGAGCGCGTGCTGCACGCCGCGCTGGAGGGCGCGAGGGAAGCGGGCGCGAAGGTCCGGGCGATCACCGGCGCTGACCTGGTGCTGCCGTTCTACGACCCGCACGTGACCGAGCGGACCGCCCAGGCGGCCGAGCTGGTCGAGGCCCTGCGCGCGGCCGACGGGGTGCTGATCGCCTCTCCCGGCTACCACGGGACGGTGTCCGGCCTGGTCAAGAACGCCCTCGACTACGTCGAAGACCTCCGCGGCGACGACCGGCCCTACCTGGACGGGCGAGCCGTCGGCTGCATCGGCGTCGCCTACGGCTGGCAGGCGACCGTGACCACGCTGCAGGCGCTGCGCTCGGTCGTGCACGCGCTGCGCGGCTGGCCGACGCCGCTGGGTGGAGCCGTCAACTCCGCGGAAACCCGCTTCGGGCCCGGAGGGGCCTGCGAGGACGAGAAGGTCGCCGCCACCTTGCGCACCATCGGGCGACAGGTGGTGGAGTTCACCGAGCAGCGGGTGTAATCACCCGAAGTGCGCGGGTACCTCCGGGCAAGCACCCTGAAGCGGGTCTGCACGTTTCTGAGGAGGTTGTGCGAACCCATGGCCCAGAAGAGCGCATCCAAGGCCGATTCGAAGAAGACCCCAGCGAAGAAGAGTTCTGCGAAGAACGCGGGGCCGATCACCAGTCCGCTCAACGACTCGGACAGCGACATCACCGGGCGGGCGTTGCAGGACACCCTGCTCGACCTGATCGATCTGCACCTGGTCGCCAAGCAGGCGCACTGGAACGTCGTGGGCAAGTTCTTCCGCGACGTCCACCTGCAGCTCGACGAGCTGGTCACCGCCGCTCGCGGATTCGCCGATGACGTCGCCGAGCGCGCCGTGACGATCGGCGTGTCCCCGGACGGGCGGGCCGCGACCGTCGCCAAGGGATCGGGCCTGCCGGACTTCCCGTCCGGGTGGCGCACCGATGGCCAGGTCATAGAGGCCGTCGTGGACTGCTTGGGCGAGGTCATCGCCCGGCTGCGCAAGCGCATCGACGAAACCGACAAGACCGACCTCGTCAGCCAGGACCTGCTCATCGCCATCGCCAGCGACTTGGAGAAGTCGCACTGGATGTGGCAGGCCCAGCTCGCGTGAGCGGGAAGGTGGGGAAGTTTTCATGAGAACTTCCCCACCTCACGCGTCAGCGGGCTCGCTCGTACTGCACCGGCCAGACGCTGTCGCCGCGAAGCCGGTCGGCGGCGTGGATCGGCCAGTGCGGGTCGCGCAGCAGCTCGCGGCCGAGCAGCACCGCGTCGGCCGAACCGGAGGCGACGATCTCCTCGGCCTGCTCGGGTGCGGTGATCAGGCCGACCGACGCCGTGGGGACCTCGGCGCCCAGCTTGATCTGCCGCGCGAACGGGACCTGGTAGCCCGAGCGCACCGGGATCTTCGCGTCCGGGATCGCACCGCCGGTCGACGCGTCGATCAGGTCGACCCCGTGCTGGGCCAGCAGGCGCGCGAGGCGCACGGAGTCGTCGCCGGTCCAGCCGCCCTCGGCCCAGTCGGTGGCCGACAGGCGGGCGAACAGCGGCTTGGACTCCGGCCAGACCTCGCGCACCGCGTCGGTGATCTCCAGCAGCAGGCGGACCCGGTTGTCGAAGTCTCCGCCGTAGTCGTCGGTGCGGTCGTTGACCAGCGGCGAGTAGAACTGGTGCGCCAGGTAGCCGTGCGCGAAGTGCAGCTCGATGACGTCGAAGTCGGCCTCGTCGGCGCGGCGCGCGGCGGCGGCGAACCGGCCGGGCAGCTCGCCGATCTCCTCGGTGGTGAGGGCGCGGGGCGCGGTCAGGTCGCCGAAGGCGTTCGCGGTGGAGCTGACGGTCTGCCAGCCGCCCTGGGACTCGTCGACGCTGGTGCCGCCGTCCCACGGCCGCCCGGTGGAGGCCTTGCGCCCGGCGTGCGCGAGCTGGATGCCGGTGGCGGCGCCCTGGGCGTGCACGAAGTCGTTGATCCGGCGCCAGGCCGCGACCTGCTCGTCGTTGTAGATGCCGGTGTCGTTCGGGCTGATGCGGCCTTCCGGCACGACGCCCGAGGCCTCGGCGATGACCAGGCCGGCGCCACCGATGGCGAACTGGCCCAGGTGCACCAGGTGCCAGTCGTTGGGCACGCCGTCGGTGGCCGAGTACTGGCACATCGGCGAGACCCAGGCGCGGTTGCGGACGGTCAGATCACGCAGCTTGATCGGTTCGAAGAGGTGGCTCACACCTGGAACGACAGCCGCTCGGAACGACTTATTCCGGCCCCGGAGGGAGACGGGTGCCACTGAGTCCCAGTTTTAGGGGTCGTTGCAGAATCACCTTGCTTGGCGGTGCGGGTAGCGGAACCTCACACGCCGTCTGGACTCCGTGCGCCACTCCTGATGTATGCCAATACACGGCGTCGCGGCGTACTCGCCAGACGACGTGTGAGAAATCCCCGCAGGGGAAGGCCACAGCGGTGCCAGCTGAGTCCCACACCTGAAGCAACGGCTCCGCCGCATTCTGAAACGACCCCTTAGTCCAAACCGAGCCGACATTTCGGGCACGGAGGGTCCTCGGTTTGGACTAAAACTGGGACGTGGTGCCGTCGCCCCTAGCCGAGACCGACCGCGCGGCGGGCGAAGTCGATCTCGGTCGCGACCTGTCGCAGCGTCTCCGCGACGACCAGTGATCCGTGCCCCGCGTCGTAGCGGTAGAACTCGAACGGGATCTCCCGCGCGCCCAGCCGGTCCAGGTAGTTGAGGATCTGCTGGATCGGGCAGCGCGGGTCGTTGTCACCGGCCAGCACCAGGACGGGCGCGCGGACCTGATCGACGTAGGTGATCGGCGAGGCCTTGTCGTAGACCTCCGGGATCTCCTCCGGGGCGCCGCCGAACAGCGCCCGGTCGTAGGCGCGCAGCGGCTCCATCTCGTCCGCGAACGCCGAGACGTAGTCGGCCACCGGAACGCCGGCGACACCGCCCGCCCAGCGCTCCGGCTGGGTGCCCAGCGCCAGCAGCGTCAGGTAGCCGCCCCACGACGCGCCCGCGACGGCGCTCAGCGCGGGAGTGGTCAGCCCGGTTTCGAGCGCCCAGTCGTGCACCCGGGCGACGTCTTCCAGCTCGGTGGTGCCGGGACGCCCCTCGATCGCGTCCCGCCACGCCGACCCGTACCCGGTGGAGCCCCGGTAGTTGATCTCCACGACGGCGAAGCCCGCGTCCAGCCAGGCTGCGCGGTAGGCGGAGAACCGGTCCTCGTCGGCCGCGTGCGGGCCGCCGTGCAGGCTGAAGACGGTCGGCATCGGGCCGTCCCCGGCGCCTTCCGGCCGCGCGACCAGCGCGTGCACCGACTCGTTCGGGCCGTACGGGACCTCGACGAACACGTCCTCCACGGCCTCCGTGCCGGGCGGCCGCTCGCCGGGAGGGGTGAGCAGCACCCGATCCTCGCCGGTCGCCGAGACGGTGCGCACCAGCGACGGGGTGGCGGCCGAGGACCACACGTACTCCACCGCGTGGTCGGGTCGCACGGATGCCCCCGCGACCGTGCCCGGAGGGGTGGCGAGCCCGGTGAGCTCGCCGGACTCCAGGTCGTAGCGGTGCATGGTGGTGCGTGCGTGCTGGGTGTGCGCGATGAGCAGCGCCTCGCCGTCGGGGAACCAGTCCGCGGAGACCTCGCCCGGCAAGTCCAGCCGGATCTCGGTCTCGGTGTCGGTGACGACGTCCCAGATCAGCAGTTCTTCCTTGCCGCGGCGCTCGTGCAGCACCAGCAGCCGGGGATCGCCCGCGACCGGCGCGAACGACAGCGCGTCCAGGGCCTTGCCGGAGCCGTCCCACTTCTCGGCGACGGCGGAGCGGTCGGTGCGCAGCACCCGCAGCGCGGGGTGCCGGGAGTCGCCGTGCTCGGAGTGCGAGATGACGAGCATGGTCTCGTCCCAGGACATCGCGGCGAGCCCGCCGTCCTGCTCGTGCTCGTAGAGCACCTCGGGCGCGCCGCCGTCGCGCGACACCCACACCGTGACGCCGTCGTCGGTGGACATGCCGAGCGCGGTCACCGAGCTGCCGAGCTCCAGCCCCGCCGGGTATCCGGGGTGGGTACCGGGCATCGCGGGTTCGGCGCTGCCGGACTCGAACGGTTCCGCGATCCAGCTGCCGAACTCGTCGCCGTCGGTGTCGTCGAACCACCAGATCTTGTCGCCGGCGACCGAGAGCGTCCCGTGGAACGTCCCCTGTGGACGATCGGTGACCTGGCGGTGCTCGTCGGAATCGCGGTCCCAGGCGTAGATCTCCCAGGTTCCGCTGTAGTTCGACACGTACAGGCTGCGCTGCGGTGCGTCCCGGGCCCAGTCGGGCAGGGACACGCGCGGAGCCGTGAACCGCGCGCGCCACCGGGCCTCGCGCTCCGGGTCGTCGAACAGGGTGCTGGGGATCTTCGCCTCGGGATAGCTGCTCACGCCCCCGATACTGCCCGATCGTGTCGGTCGGTGCGCGCACCCGGTGTGATCAGCGCTTCTTGCTCCTGGCCCGGTAGGCGGCGACGGCGTTCCGGTTGGCGCAGGCGGTGCTGCAGAAGCGGCGGGAGCGGTTGCGGGTGAGGTCGAGGACGACGCCTTCGCAGTTCTCGTCGGCGCACACCGACAGCCGCGACATCTCGTCGAGCCGCACCAGGTCGACCATCGCCATCGCGGCCTCCACGGTCACGCGGCGGGCCACCGAGGCGCCGGAGCCGACCGCGTGCAGGTGCCAGTCCTCGCCCCCGTGCCGCACGAGCTGGGGGAGGGCGTCGGCCTCGGTGAGCATGTCGTTGACCAGGTGCGCCGCGCGGTCGCGGTCGGTGGTGAACAGGTCGCGCAGGACCGGGCGCAGGGCGCGGAGCTCGTCCAGCTCGGCCTCGTCGCGGTCGCGTCGCCCGGTGAAGCGGTGCTCCGCGTACCAGGCGTCGACGGCTTGCACGGTGGTCAGCGCGTCGGGCTCGCCCGCGGTGTTGACCAGCGCGACGGCCGCTTGCAGCGCCCCCTCCGTGTCATGGCCAAAAATCATGTTGACATATTACATGGCCGTCCATAGCGTCATCTGCCATGACTCGGTTGGCAAATGACAGCGCTGGTGTGCGCGCTGCCCCGGGGCTCGGTGGCGGACTGCTGCTCGCGTTGCTCTCGGCGGGCTCGTTCGGGATGGCGGGTGCGCTCGCGCGCGGTCTGCTCGAAGCCGGGTGGAGCCCGGGAGCGGTCGTGCTGGTGCGGCTCAGCGTCGGCGCGCTGACGCTGCTGCCGTTCGCGCTCCTCGCGCTGCGCGGCAGGTGGTGGCTGCTGCGTGCGCAGGTCCGGCCGGTGCTCGTCTACGGCGTGCTCGGCTTGGCGGGCACCCAGTTCTGCTACTTCTCGGCGGTCGGCACGATGGACGTGGCGCCGGCGCTGCTCATCGAGTTCACCGCCCCGGTGGCCATCGTCGGCTGGCTGTGGCTGCGGCGAGGTCAGCGACCTCGGCCGCTGACCGTCCTCGGGGCCTGCTCGGCCATCGCGGGACTGGTGTTCGCGCTGGACCTGGCTTCGGGCGCTGAGGTCGCGTGGTCGGGTGCGGCGTGGGCGTTCGCCGCGATGATCGGCAACGCCGCCTACTTCCTGGTCTCCGGCGAGACCGACGGGGCCCTCCCGCCGATCACCCTCGCGGGTGCCGGTCTGACCGTCGCCGCGCTCTCCCTGGCACTGCTGGGAGCGGTCGGAATCCTGCCGATGCGCGCGACTTCCGATCCCGTCGTCTACGCGATCGGCGAAACCCCTTGGTGGGCACCGCTGCTCGTGATCGGTGTGGTCTCAGGCGCGATCGCCTACGCGACGGGCACGTCCGCGACCCGCCGCCTCGGTTCCCGGCTGGCCTCCTTCGTGGCCCTCGTCGAGGTCGTCACGAGCGCGCTGTTCGCCTGGTTCCTCGTGGACCAGCAGCCCGGCCCGGCGGTGGCCCTCGGCGGAGTCCTGATCATCATCGGCGTCGTCCTCGTCCGCACGGCGGACCGGGAACCCGTCTGATCAGCGTCGTCGCACCTCGAACAGGAAGCACCCGAACCCGACCGCGCGAACGTGCACGGCTGCCACGGCCGGGTCCAGGAGCAGGTCGGACGCAGTCCGTTCGGCGACACCGGTGTTCCCGTCGAGCAGGCATCCGCCGAGGATCCGGCCCTCGGCCGAGTAGCTGCGCAGGACCCGTCGCGTTCCGCGCAGCGGTTCCGGCCACCCGGGTTCGTCCGGGCCGGGGCAGGCCGGGCGTGGATGAAGACCGGCCCGACCTCGTCGTAGGCGCGGGGTTGCGCGCCCCACCGCCGCAGCGGGGCGTAGCTCACCAGCGCGATGCGCTCACCGGGACGACTCCGCCGCAGGCAGCAGCGCAGCGGTGCGTCCTCGGTCTCGTCGACGTACGACTCCCTCCGGTGGCCTGCGTCGTCGACGTCGCGCAGCGCGTCGAGCACGTCCGGGGCGATGGGCAGCACGTGGAAGTCCATGCACCGATCGTGGACTGGGGGAGCGTTCGGTTCCGGCGGGAATCGGCCATCGCCGTCAGGGGTTCCGCTGGGCGATCGCGGCGGAGAGCGTCGTGGCGAACGCCGACCACGCCACGTACGGCACGAGAGTCGCCGCGGCTCCCGGGCTCACCTTGGCGGTGCGCGCGACCAGGTCGGCCGAGCTCGCGGTCAGCAGCGCGGCCTCGGCGGTGGCGGCGCGGGGGTTCTTCGCTCCCCAGAAGATCCAGGGCCACGCGGCGTTGAGAGCCAGGTTCGCGGCGAGCGCCCTGGCGTAGCCCGAACGTTCGGGCAGCCGCGACAGCGCGACGGCCGAGGTGACCGCGATGTCGACGTACAGCGCCGTCCAGACCGGCCCGAACGCCTGAGGAGGCGGTTGCCAGTCGGGTGTGCGGAGCCGCCGGAACCAGGTTCCCCCGGCGTCCACGCCGCTAGCGCCGATGAGCGCCGTCGCGACGACCGCGGCGCTGGTGCAGGCCAGAAACTTCCCTCGCATGGCGCCGATTGTCACCCCGCGACCGGCGACGCGCCCGGATCAGTCGGGACGGCTCACGGCCATCTTGGCGGCGAACACGCCCAGCAGCGTGCCGGACGCCGGCTGAGCCCCACACCTGAGGTAACGGCTCCGCCGCATTCTGGAACGACTCCTTGCCGAGCCGCGCTGCCGCCGATCAGCTCTGGCTGGTCGCGTCGGTCATGAACGGGGTCCGGAGCGGGCGCAGGGCGTCCTCGTCCCGGGCCGGCCGGTGGTCGGCTTCGGGAGCCTCCTGGGGCGTCACGGGGTCGAGGAACACCACGGGCGCCACCGGAGCCTCGGTGTGCCCGGCGGACACCGCGTGCTGCGTCGGGATGCCGGCGCGAATCTCGTTGTCGTTCCTGGGGGGAGTGAAAGTTGTCATGTGAACTTCCTTTCGAAGGAGGGGAAGTCCGCGTGTGTGCGCGGTGGTTCCCGGTGTGCCGCCGGTGGCGGCGTGGTTCAGTCGGCGTCGGTGAGGAGCACGTGACCTCCGCCGTAGGCGGCGAGCTGGTCGTGCGCGCGGTCGATCGCGTCCTGCTCGGTGCCGATGATCCGCGCGGTGTGCTGACCTTCGGCGTCGGTGATCAGCCAGGCGTCCTCGGCCAGGGTCCGCGCGACGTGGCGCGAGTACTGCATCGAATCGGCGCGGTGCCCCGCCGTTCGCTCGTCCGATGTGGACTCGGTGGACGGGGTCGTGTTCGGGTCTTCTTCAGCCCGCATCGGGCTCCAATGCACGTAGGCGGCGGCCTGGCGCGACGCGAAAGCGTTGCGGCTTCAGGCGGAACGAGGTTCCCCGGGAACCAGGACCCGCGTGTGCGGGCGGCTCGACCGGAGGGGAGAGGAAGTGGTGTCGCAGCAGCTGTGTCGTCGGGCGCCGGGTGGCGGCGTCGTCGCGGCGAGCGCGCTGCTCCAGGCGGATCGCTCGGCACGCCTCGACCGCACCGGGGGTGCGGGAGCTGTACCGGGCGGGGCCGCGGGTCCCGGCCCGCGCGAGGCGCGGGCCGGGGCGAAGCTCAGCGGGGTCTCAGACCACGCGAACCGAGTCGGCCTGCGGGCCCTTGGGGCCCTGGCTGACGTCGTAGGTGACCTGCTGGTCCTCTTCAAGGGTGCGGAATCCGGCCGCGTCGATGGCCGAGTAGTGCACGAACACGTCCGGGCCACCCTCGTTGGGCGCGATGAAACCGAAGCCCTTCTCCGAGTTGAACCACTTCACGGTTCCCTGTGCCATGTCAATCTCCTTCAGGAGCTGGGGGTATGACGGGCATCCGCACCGCGCGGAGGCCCGGGCCGTGGGGATCTCAGACGGCGGCTAACTCCAGCTACGACCAAAGAAAGAAGCTCGCCCGCATCAACATCCTGCGAGCATGTGACAACACGAACCCAGAAATTCAACGACCGGCACCCACTCTACACGCCACACCACATCCGTCCAGCTCCGTTGACGGAGCGCCGCGTTCGATGCGGGGAACGCGGCGACCGGCCTACCCTGATCAGGATGCGGCCAGCGGGAGTCCGGGAACCTGCAGCGTCGGCTACTTCGAGCCGGCGGAAGAACGGGATCTGCTCGTGGACATGCGCAACGTCCGCATCCGCTACGAGGACCGAGCGACCGCGCATATCTCGATGACGAGATCCGCCGCACGCTCAGCGCATGGCAACAGACCTACCGCAACAACAGGAGCTGACCCGCAGGCGAAGGGCTGCGATACCGCGTCAGGACGCGGGTTCGGCGGCTTTGAGCAGGCCGGTTTCCAGGTGGCAGCCGAGGTATTCGAAGTGCTGTTCATCGGCTGCGGCGACGGTGACTTCGTGGTGGAGGCGCAAGCGCGCGGCCGGGCCGAGGGTGGACATGTGCCGGATCGCTGCGCCGAAGATGGCTTTGTGGGTCGGGTGCTCGCGGGCCCAGTCGTCGAGTTCGGTCATGCTGTGCCACCAGCTCATGCCGAAGCTCTTGTCGAGAGCGGTTCCGTCGTCATCGAGGACGCGCAGGTAGCGGTTGTCGTAGCAGCCGATGGTGCGCCCGTCGTCGCGCAGGAAATCCATTCCGGCGCGAAGTGTGGGCTCGATGTCGTCGAGGTACATGCGCCGCTCGTCGCCGTCGGCGTCGCTCCAGTCCTGGCCCGAGCGGATGAGGCAGATGTTGTGCTGGGGGCGAATTCGTCGCCGGACGCCGTCATGGATGACGGCGGGCGGCTCGCCGGGTGCGAGCGGATCCGTTTGAGCCAGCGGCATGCGGTCACGCGCTCCGCCCCAGTACTCGTGCTCGGTCACCTCGCCGCTGAACCCGTCCGCGACGAGTGCGACGCCCTCGGGACGGTCGTTCGAGAACAGCGTCTCGAACCTCGTCGTCGCCGGACGCACGGCTTCGATGAAGAAGCCGGCGTCGGGGCTCGCGCGGTGGTCACCGAGCCACATCTCGCGGGCGGCGGGAAACCATCGGTCGTAGGAGTCGGGCTGATCCCAGTAGGCGATCGCGATGACCGTCGTGCAGCCCTTCTCGTCGACGTAGCCGGCTCGGTCCACGTGCCGGGGGCCGTCGGTGAGCTCGAAGGCAGCGGCGAGATCGCTCAGCGCCGCGCGGACGGCCGCGGGCCGCTCGGCCGCCCGGTGCTGAACCCCGAGGTAAGCCATGGCCACGTGGGTGACCGAGGGCGCGAACCGGGCCACGAAGCCGGGGTGGGGCGGCTGCCAACCCGGTGGGAGCGCGGCGGGCTGCGTGCGCTCGGTCGCCAGGTGCTGCGGTATCGCCGACTCCATCGTGCCTACCTCCGGTCAGGCCCAGCACTGGTGCGGCTCCGCGGGCGACCGAGAAGCTGGGCCAGGGCCAACGTGCATGTCGATCAACGAGCGGACACAGCCGAGTATCGAGCTCGCACGGCGAAAGATCCAGACAACGGGCGATGGCAGCAGTCGGCGCGCGCCGAGTGGCGCTGCACCGGAACATCTCCCGGAATGACTCCCAAACGGGGTCCCCCGGACATGGAAAAGGGCCTGGCCGGAACTCCTTGCGGAGTCCTGACCAGGCCCTTTGCCTTGTCGGGGTGGCGGGATTTGAACCCACGACCTCTTCGACCCGAACGAAGCGCGCTTCCAAGCTGCGCCACACCCCGATCTTCAGCTCTGAGGCATCTCGGGTGCTCGCCTCAGCGCTGGATACAGCTTAGCGGATGCTCTCGCCCGCTCCGTACGGGGCCCTGATTTCCGCGTTTTCCCTGCTCGTAGCGGGCTTCTCGGTCCTCGGTAGCAAGGTCAGCAGCGTGGCCTCCGGGGGGCACGCGAAGCGGACCGGGGCGTACGGCGAAGTGCCCAGGCCGGCCGAGACGTGCAGGTGCATCCTCTCGCCCCAGGTCGACGCGCCGCGGCAGCGGGCGCGGTCCAGCTCGCAGTTGGTCGTCAGCGCGCCGTAGCCCGGGACCCGCAGCTGGCCGCCGTGCGTGTGCCCGGCCATCACCAGGTCGTAGCCGTCCTCGGCGAAGCAGTCCAGCACCCGCGGCTCGGGCGAGTGCGTGATGCCGAGCTTGAGCCCGGCGTCGGCCGGCGGCTGTCCCGCGATCTCCTCGTAGCGGTCCAGGTGCAGGTGCGGGTCGTCGAGGCCCGCGACGTGGACCTTCGTGCCGTTGACGTCGATGTCGTGGCGGCGGTGCGTGGCGTCCAGCCAGCCGTGCTCGGTCATCGCCGCGCGCAGGTCCCGCCACGGCAGCGGCTCGCCGTGGATGCGCTTCGTCTTCGTCGACGGCAGCAGGTAGCGGGCCGGGTTCTTCGGCTTCGGGCCGTAGTAGTCGTTGCTGCCGAAGATGAAGACGCCGGGCTTGCTCAGCAGCGGCCCCATCGCGCGCAGCGCCGCGGGCACCGCCTGCGGGTGGGCCAGGTTGTCGCCGGTGTTGACCACGAAATCCGGGTCGAGGTCGGCGAGCTCGGCGACCCAGCGCTGCTTCGACCGCTGGTTCGGCGTCATGTGCAGATCAGAGATGTGCAGCACCCGCAGCGGGGGCGTGCCCTCGGTGAGGGCCGGAACCGTGGCCTGGCGCAACGTCCAGTGCCGTCGCTCGATCGCCGCCGAGTAGGTGAGCGTCGCGGCGCCGACCGCGCCCGTGCTGAGCAGAATCCGCCCGAACTTGTTCACCTTCACAAGCCTACGTCTCGACCGGGGTCGGTGGCCCGCCACCCGCGCGCCTGGCGCGATAATCACCGCATGGCTGAGCTCAAGGAGAAGCTGCGGGCGGACCTGTCCGCAGCGATGAAGCAACGCGACACCGCCGTCACCGGAGTCCTGCGCATGGCGCTGGCCGCAGTCGGCAAGGAGGAGGTGTCCGGCAAGCAGCAGCGGGAGCTCTCCGACGACGAGATCCTCAAGGTGCTCGGCAAGGAGGCCAAGAAGCGCGACGAGGCCGCTGAGGCGTTCCGCTCGGCAGGTCGCGACGAGCAGGCCGACTCCGAGGTGTCCGAGGCCGAGATCCTGCGCCGCTACCTGCCCGCGCAGCTCTCCGACGACGAGCTGTCCGCGCTGGTCACCGAGGCCATCGCCGAGGTCGAGGCCGAGCTGGGCGAGCGTCCCGGCATGAAGCAGATGGGCCAGGTCATGAAGGCCGCCAACGCCAAGGCCGCGGGCCGCGCCGAAGGCGGCAAGGTCGCCGGCGCCGTCAAGGCCCAGCTCCAGGCCTGACGAGGCCGCCTTCTCGAATCTCGGGCGAAGTCCTGCGGAAGTGCGGACTCGAATTTCGCGCGAAGTTCGGAAGGCGTCTCCCGCTCGGGGTGGTGCGCTCAGTCGTCGGGGGTGTTCTGACGCCAGTAGGCGAGGGCGTAGAGGTGGCGGCGGTCCAGGCCGAGCTCGTTCTGGCAGTGCTCGCGCAGGTGGTGGACCGCGTCGGCTTCCGCGCCGATCCAGACGTAGGGGTCCTGGCCCGGCTCCGCGCTGCGGAGGGCGTCCAGGAGGAGTCCGCTCTGGCCCGCCGGGACGCCGTCGCGGTGGAGCCAGTGCCAGGTGACCTCGGCGGCCGACTCGGTCTCCAGCTGCTCGGCCTCGTCGGCGATCTCGGCGAAGACGCGCACGCGGGCTTCGGCGGGCAGCTCCTCGAGGATCGCGCCGATCGCGGGCAGCGCCGTCTCGTCGCCGATCAGCACGAGCGGGTCCGCCTCCGCCGGAGGCCGGTAGGCGGGGCTGGGGCCGACGGTGACGATCTGATCGCCGGGTGCGGCCTCCGCAGCCCACTCGCTGCCCGGACCGTCGTGGTCGTGGACCACGAAGTCGATCGCCAGCTCCAGGCGCTCGGCGTCGAACCACCGGACCGTGTAGGTGCGCTGCCGGGGCTGCTCGTCTCGGGGGAGGGCGAAGACCTCCTCGCGGGTGCGGCCCAGCGGCATCGGCTTGCCGGGCTGCGGCAGGCAGAGCTTGATCCGCTGATCGCTGCCGTTGCTGACGAAGTCGGCCAGCTCGTCACCGCCGAGGACCACCCGCACCATGCGCGGAGTGATCCGCTCGGTCGACCGCACCTGCACCAGCCGGTAGCGGGACCGAGCACGTCGGGTGCTCGCCTGCGCTCTCGTCACGCAGGCGAGTCTAGGAAGCACCCGACAGGCCCGGTCACCGGCCCGGTGGTGACCCCGGTTGGCCGCCCGGCTGCTGGCCCGGCGGGACCTCCGGAGGACCGGGCTGGTCCGGCTGCTGCCCCGGAGGCTGACCGGCGACGGGCGGCGGAGCCTCCGGACGCGGGCGCTCCGGCGACGGCGGCGGGACGTAACCGGTGCTCACCGACAGCGTCACCGTCTCGCCGGGCAGCGCGAACCCGCGCGGCGTCTGGCTGGTCACCGAGCCCTTCTTGCGCTGGCTGTTGACCGAGCGCTCCACGACCTTGTAGCCGGCTTCCTCCAGGCGCTGCTTGGCCTTGTCGCTGGCCAGGCCGACGACGTTGGGCACCTGGAACTCGTCGCCGCCGTTCTCGTACCGGTCGGTCGTCTCCGGGAGCGGTTCGACCGGCAGGCCCTCGTGGATCACCTTCATCGCGTTGAACCAGGTCCGCGCCGGGACCTTGCCGCCGTAGATGTTGCCGCCGTTGGCCCCGCAGAGCGTCGGCGGATCCGAGTCGCAGATGCCCTGCGGCGAGGTGCCGTCGCTGAAGGTCAGGACCGAACCGGCGTACTGCGGTGTCGCGCCGAGGAACCCGGCCGACTGGTGCGCTTCGGTGGTACCGGTCTTGGACGCCACCGGACGGCTCCAGCCCGCTCCGCTGGCCGCCTGCTCCGCCGTGCCGCCGCCCTGGTCGTCCTTGCTCATGCCGATCGCCATCGCGTTGGCCAGCGGCTCGTCGACGGCTTGCTCGCACGGCTCCTCGGTGATCGACACCGGGTTGCCGTTGCGGTCCAGGATCTGCTCGATCGGCGTCGGCGGGCACCAGGTGCCGCCGCTCATGATCGTGGCGCCGACGTTGCTCAGCTCCAGCGGGCTGGTCGGGGCGAACCCGAGCGTGAACGCACCGATGTTCTTCTGCTTGACGTCCTCGGCCTGCGGCAACCCGCCGGAGTTGTTGGGCGTGACCGCGTCGCCTGCCGAGGTGTTGTGCAGCAGCGTCTGCCGCATGCCCAGCCGGACCGCCATGTCGACCGTCGGGTCCAGCCCGACCCGCTCCTGCAGAGCCACGAACGCGGTGTTCGGCGAGGTCGCGAGCGCCTTCTGCAGGGTCCGCGGCCCGGGTGCGACGCCTTCCGCGTTGCCGACCGTGTAGGGCTTCGAGCCGTTGCGGTAGACCTGCGAGGTGTAGGAACCGGGCGACTGGATCGTGTTGTAGATCCCCATGCCCTTCTCCAGCGCCGCCGCCGCGGTGAACACCTTGTAGATCGAACCGGCGCCGAACTTCGCGATGCCGCTGGGCAGCGCGTAGGACGTCTGGCCCTTCGAGGCGTCGATGCCGAAGTCGCGGTTGGCGACCAGCGCTCGCACGCGGTGCTTGTCCTTGCCGGGCTCGACGACGCTCATCACGTTCGCGATGCCCTTGGTCGTCTTCGGCACGCCGCGCTCGGCGGCCTCCTTGGCGGCGTCGGTGGCGTGCTTGTCCATCGAGGTGCGGATCGTGTAACCGCCCGACTTGAGCTGCTCCTCGGTGAACCCGGCGCGTTCCAGGTAGTCGATGACGTAGCGGCAGAAGAACCCGTCGGACGGTCCCGCGCCGACGCAGCCGTTGGGGATGTTCTGCAGCGGGTCGATCAGGCCGAGCGGTGCGTTGCGGGCTTCGTCGGCGGCCTCCGGGGTGATCCGGCGCTGGTCCTGCATCGCCTGGATCACCAGGTTGCGCCGGTTGATCGCCTCGTCGGGACTCGTCTCCGGGTTCAGCGCGCTGGGGCTGTTGACCATGCCCGCGAGCAGCGCCGACTGCGCGATCGTCAGCTTGTCCGGCGTTGTGCCGAAGTAGGTGCGCGCGGCAGCGGAGATCCCGTACGCCTGGTTGCCGTAGGGCACGACGTTGAGGTACCGGGCGAGGATCTGCTCCTTGTTGATCTGCTTCTCGACCTGCAGCGCGATGCGGATCTCCCGCAGCTTGCGGCCCGGGGTCTGCTCGATCGCCTTGGCCTGCTTGACCGGGTCGTCGGCTGCGACGACGTGCACCAGGTAGTTCTTCACGTACTGCTGGGTGAGCGTGGAGCCGCCCTGCGCGATCTCGCCGGACATCTGGTTGGTCACGGCGGCGCGCGCGGTCCCCGCCCAGTCCACGCCCTGGTGGTCGAAGAACCGGCGGTCCTCGATGGCCACGATCGCCGCCTTCATGGTGTCGGCGATCTGGTCCGGAGCGGCCGGCGTCCTGTCTTGGTTGAACAGGTAGGCGATCGGCCGCCCGTCCTTGTCTGTGATGGTCGTCACAAGGGGCGGTTCTTTGGTCATCATGTCCGTGGAAATGCTGTTCACGGCGTCTCCGGCGCGGTTGGAAACCACTCCGAGTGACCCCGCTGCCGGGAAGAGCAATCCCGCGACCAGCACCCCAGCCAGCACACACAGACCGAAAAGCTTCAACAAGCCGTCTCGGGCACGCACTCCGCCAGCCTAAAACGTACACGCGCTGTGACGGTCTGTTACGGCCGAAGTCCAACCGATGTAGTGAGTGTGAAAGATAACGGGACGACAACCGTCGGTTGGTTGTGGAACCGCTGGGCTCTACAGTCCGTCTACGTCCAGCGACAGCACTGCTGCGGTTCGGCTCCCGACTTCCGAACCGCGGCATCCGGTGCCGGGGGGCTCCGGACGAAATACAGTCGCCGACGATCCAGTGAGGAGCTGGGGGAACTCTATGTTCGAGCAGGGGGACTGGCGGGTAACCGCCGCGTGTCGAGACCAGAACCCGGATCAATTGTTCGTCCGCGGGGCTGAGCAGCGCAAAGCACGAATGGTTTGTTTTGGCTGCCCAGTGCGGACGGAGTGCCTCAGCGAGGCGCTCGACAACAAGATCGAATTCGGCGTGTGGGGTGGAATGACCGAACGCGAGCGCCGGGCGCTGCTGCGCCGACGTCCGGACGTTCGTAACTGGCGCGAATTGCTTGAGGCAGCGCGTCAGGATTACTCCGATATCGCCGAGTTTCAGGTGAGCTGATCCCCGAGAAATGATCAGGCCGGGTGTTGAACGTTGAAAACGTTAATACCCGGCCTGATTCATCTGCTATTCACCGGCGAGCCTTCTGCCGATCTCGCGGAGGCCGCTCAGATCGTGCACATCGGACGGTAGAGCCGGTACACCGACGAGTGACACTTCCGGGTGCGCTCGGGTGAAACGTGCGAGCATCCGCTTCTCCCGCTCGGCGATCGCGACCCGGTCCGCGTGCACCCGCAGGACCGCCGCCGCCAGCGGCGCCGAACCGGACTCCTCGATCTGCTCGGCCACGGCCGTCGCCCTGGTGCCCGCGAGCTCGGCGACGACCGGGTGGGTCCGGTTGGCGACCAGGCCGACCAGCGGCATCTTCTCCCCGGCCAGCCGCTCCACGAAGTACGACGCCTCGCGCAGCGCGTCCGGCTCCGGCGCGGCGACCACCAGGAACGCCGTGCCCGGCGAGCGCAGCAGCCGGTAGGTCTGCTCGGCGCGCTGCCGGAACCCGCCGAAGGTCGAGTCGAAGGCCTGCACGAAGCTCGCCGCGTCGTTGAGCAGCTGCCCGCCGATGATCGTCGACACGGCCTTGGCGAACATGCCGAACGAGGCGCCGACGATCTTGCGGATCCCGCGCCCGCCCGCGCGGGCCGGGCTCGACAGCATCCTGATCAGCCGACCGTCCAGCACGGTGGACAGCCGCTGCGGCGCGTCGAGGAAGTCCAGCGCGGAGCGGCTGGGCGGGGTGTCGACGACGATCAGGTCCCACTCGCCGGAGGCGGCGAGCTGGCCGAGCTTCTCCATCGCCATGTACTCCTGCGTTCCGGAGAACGAGGTCGAAATGGTCTGGTAGAAGGGGTTGTTCAGGATCTGCTCGGCGCGTTCCGGGCCGGCGTGCATCTGCACCATGTCGTCGAAGGTGCGGCGCATGTCCAGCATCATCGCGTTCAGGTCGCCCGCGGGCTCGAAGCCCTCCAGCGACACCTGCTTCGGCGTGTTGCCGAGCTCCCGCAGTCCCAGGGCCTGGGCGAGCCGGCGGGCGGGGTCGATGGTGAGCACGACGGTCTTGCGCCCGCGCTCGGCGGCCCGCACCGCCAGCGCCGCCGCCGTGGTGGTCTTGCCGACACCGCCGGAGCCGCAGCAGACCAGGACGTGGGTCTCGGGGTCGTCCAGCAGGGCGTCGACGTCGACCTGCGACGGCCGCAGCGTTTCGCTCATCGGGGGCTCCGGATGCCGTGTTCGGTGAAGATCTCGGCGAGCTCGTAGAGCTCGGCGACGTCGATCCCGGCGGTGAGGTCGGGCAGCGAGACCGTGGGCAGGTCGGTGGCGGCGAGCTGGTCGCGCGCGGCGTCCTCGGCCCGGTGCCGGATCGCGTGCTCGATGGTCTCGTGGACCAGGCCGTCGAGCGTGTCGTCGTCGACCTTCAGCCCGGCGGCTTCCAGGCCGCCGCGCACCCGCTCGGCGTCGACGCGGCCCTCGGCGGCGCCGGGCACCGATCGCGCCGGGAGCCTGCCGGGACGGACCCGGTTGAGCACGACGGCACCGGGGCGCAGGTCCGCGGCGTCGAGCTCCTCGACGGCTTCGAGGGTCTCCCGCACCGGGAGCTCTTCGAGCAGCGTGACGAGGTGGACCACGGTGTTGCTGGAGTGCACGAGGCGCACCACGCCGTCGCTGTGGCCGCGGATCGGCCCGGACTTGGCGAGGTCGGCCATCGCGCGGGTGACGTCGAGGAACTTCACCACCCGCCCGGTCGGCGGGGCGTCCACGACGACCGCGTCGTAGACGTAGCGACCGCGCTCGTCGGTCCGGCCGACGCACTCCTTGATCTTGCCGGTGAACAGCACGTCCCGGAGCCCGGGCGCGAGCGTGGTGGCGAACTCGATGGCACCCATCTTGCGCAGCGTCCGGCCGGCGAACCCGAGGTTGTAGAACATCGACAGGTACTCCAGCAGCGCGGGCTCGGCATCGATGGCCAGCGCTCGCAGCTCACCCCCGCCGGGCGCGGCGGCGATCCACTCCTCGGAGTAGGGCAGCGGTGCGCTGTCGAAGAGCTGCGCGATGCCCTGCCGCCCCTCGACCTCGATGAGCAGCACCTTCTTGCCGCCGGTCGCCAGGGCAAGTGCGAGCGACGCCGCGACCGTGGTCTTGCCGGTCCCGCCCTTGCCGCTGACCACGTGCAACCTGGCCTGTTCCAGCTCCCCGTCCCATGAGGTCACGCGATCAGGGTAAGGGCTCGTTGGAGAATCGCCTTGCTTGGCGGTGCGGGTGAGTCCCACACCTGAAGCAACGGCTCCGCCGCATCCTGCAAGGACCCCTAAGTCCCCGATTCCGGTGTTGAGATGCGGCGGTGGCCAATTCGTCCCCGCAACGATCGCCTTCGGTCACCTGCCCCGCCGAGCGGGACGACCACCTGGGCGAAAAGTAGGCTCCGCGGTATGCAGAAGTGGGAGTACGCCACCGTTCCGTTGTTGAGCCACGCGACCAAGCAGATCCTCGACCAGTGGGGCGAGGACGGCTGGGAGCTCGTCGCCGTGCTGCCGGGTCCGACCGGCGAGCAGATGGTGGCCTACTTGAAGCGGCCGAAGGAGGCCTGACATGGGTCGGTGGACGGATCGCTTGGCGGAGTTGGGCATTCCGCTGCCCGAGGTGGTCAAGCCCGTGGCGGCGTACGTGCCCGCCGTGCGCACCGGCTCGCTGGTGTTCACCGCCGGGCAGATCCCGATGGTCGCCGGTTCGCCGGCAGGCATCGGCAAGGTCGGCTCCGAGGTCAGCGCGGAGGAGGCCCAGCAGTACGCCCGGATCTGCGCGCTCAACGGACTCGCCGCCGTGGACTCGCTGGTCGGTCTGGACTCGATCGTGCGGGTGGTCAAGGTCGTGGGCTTCGTGGCGTCCGCGGAGGGCTTCACCGGTCAGCCGGGCGTCGTGAACGGCGCTTCGGAGCTGCTCGGCGAGGTCTTCGGCGAGGCGGGGCAGCACGCCCGCTCGGCCGTGGGTGTCGCGGAGCTGCCGCTCGGCGTGCCCGTCGAGGTGGAGCTGGTCGTCGAGGTCGAGTGAGCGCAGGCCTCTCGGTCTGAGATGCGCGGCGTCGCCCTACGCGGGGTGACGCCGCGTTTTGCTTTCGTGCGCGCAGCGTGTTCCTCGTCGCCGCGCCGCGATTTTTTCGGTGTCGGGGCTCCGAAGGTCAACTACGACAAGTACGCTGCGATCATCCCCGGTCTGTGTTCGCTCTATTCGGTGTAGCCCAGATGGGGGATGTTGATTCCAGCGCGTTGCGTTTGGGTCGTGCAAGGGCTTGCTCGACCTGGTCAGTAGCACCAAAGTTCACCTGGAAGGGTGCAGCTGCGTTCGGGGGAGCGGCGGCTGGGCCCGGGACCGGAGTACTAGGCATGGAGGGGCGCCGTGGCAGTGCGTGAAACCGATCTGCTGTGCCACGAACTGTTGCTTCGGTTGGCAGGCAGGTTGCCCGACCGGCACCTGTGGCGATACCGGGACTGGCTGGCCGGTGGCGCGGCCGAGGTCGTGGCGCGACTGCTGCCCGGCACGCTGATGCGCGAGCGGATCGCGCTCGACGACGAGGAGCACCGGCTGCTCTCCGACGCGCTGCTGCCGCTGGGCGCGGACCCCGCGGTGGTCAACGCGATCCTGCCGGCCGTCGTGGACACCACCCCGCACTACTCGTTCACCACCGAACCTCCGGCGGAGAACGTCGGCGATTCGGCGGTGCTGGTGCTCGGCGCGACTCTGCGCGGGCGCGCCGGCGTGCGCGAGGTGCGCAACACCTGGCGCCGCCGCGACTCCGGCAGCCCGAAGCTCGTCGTGCTCGTGTCCGCATCGGACGACTACGCCGAGCTGACCGGCGAGATCCAGCGCGTGCTGCGCGCGCTCGGCGATTCAGCGCCGTGCGTCGAGGTCGTGCCCAAGGACCTGGAACCGACCCCGTACCACCGGATGGCGATCGAAGAGTCGGCGCTGGTGTGCGCGGGAGCCGAAGAATTCGCCGGTCGCCGCGGCTGAGCGACCGGTAGTCGAAGGAGGCATTCGTGGTGGACGTTGCAGAGGCCGCCGGGCCGGTCGACCGGCTGCACAGCCTCTTGCTGGCCGTGACCGGACGCGTGGATGACGACGGCATCGACGGCGCTCGCGAGCTGCTCGGGCTGGGCCAGCCCGACGCCGGTGCCGAATACCTCGCGGGGTGCTTGCTGGCCGGGCGGATCGAGGTGACCGCCGCCGAGCAGTACCACCTGCGCCGCGTGCTCGACGAGACGCGCTCGAACCGACAGCTGGCCGACCGCCTCAAGGTGGTCGAGTCGCTGCTGCCGGAGAACCACAAGTTCAGCGCTCCCGACACCGACGACTCCGGCTTGGAGATCGCGCTCAAGCAGATCGGCGGACGTCTCGCCGGGCTGCGCGGACTGTGGATCACCAAACGGACCACGCCCGCGGGCACCAGCTACGGCGCGGTGCCGCAGGGCGTGCTGCTGGCCGAGGTCGGTCCCGACGGTTCCGGGCCCGCGGTCGCCTTCCAGCTGGTCTCGGCACTGCGCCGGGCCGGTCTTCGCTACTCCGTCGACGTCTTCTCCACCGGGGCCGACCTGCCCGAGTACCACCGCGACGCGCTGTCGAGCGCGCGGAGGGTGCGGTTGGAGGTCGCGCCCGCGGAGAGGGCGGCTCCCCCCGTGGTGCCTCGCCCCGAGCAGGTCGTGGAGCGCAGGCAGCCCGAAGAACCCGCCGCACCTGCACCTGCACCGCCGCCCGCTCAGCAGGCGCCGGTGGAGGAGTCCAGGCCGGAGGGGGTGTCGCACGCTGTGGCCGAGCCGCAGCACGAGTTTCCCGGTGAGCCAACCCAGGATGCACAACCCGAGGCAGCGGCCGAGCAGACGGGTGTGATGATGCGCGTTCCCGCCGCGGTCGACGCCAAGCTGACCGACCGGGAGCGCAACCTG
This sequence comes from Saccharopolyspora tripterygii, assembly GCF_054778355.1. Classification (NCBI taxonomy): domain Bacteria; kingdom Bacillati; phylum Actinomycetota; class Actinomycetes; order Pseudonocardiales; family Pseudonocardiaceae; genus Saccharopolyspora; species Saccharopolyspora tripterygii. The sequence continues at coordinate 89,186 of NZ_BAAGZP010000006.1, forward strand.
CTGCGCAAGCTGCACGAAGAGCTCGCGCACCGCGAGCAGGACGGACCGGCCAAGCGCCAGCCCAAGGCCGACAACGGCGAAGAGGGCTGGAGCTCCACCATGCCGGGCGGCACCGGCGGCTTCCCGCCGATAGCGGCCAACCAGCAGCAGGTCTACACCCCGCAGCAGCGCTGATCGTTCCGACGCTGTTCGGCGCTCGGCCGGAGACATAGGGTGGCGGGCATGGATCGTTCGCTGCCAACGGGATTCGTGCCCGAGGACCGGCAGGACAAGCCCGTCCGCCCGAAGGACGCCGCGACCGTGGTGCTGCTGCGCGACGGCGCTTCGGGGCCCGAGGTGTTCCTGCAGCGCAGGGTGAAGGGCATGGCGTTCGCCGGGGGGATGACGGTGTTCCCCGGGGGCGGTGTCGATCCGCGCGACGCGGACGCGTCGGTCGCCTGGAGCGGTCCGGGTCCCGAGTGGTGGGCGCAGCGCTTCGGATGCACCCCGGAAGTCGCGCGGGCACTGGTGTGCGCGGCCGTCCGCGAGACGTTCGAGGAGTCCGGCGTGCTGCTGGCCGGCCCCGATTCCTCGACGGTCGTCGAGGACACCGGTGGTTTCTCAGCGGCCCGGCAAGCCTTGGAGAGCAGGGACGTCTCGCTGGCGGGCTTCCTCGCGGAGGAAGAGCTGGTGCTGCGAGCCGATCTGCTGCGCCCGTGGGCGAACTGGGTGACGCCGGAGCCCGAACCGCGCCGCTACGACACCCGGTTCTTCCTCGCCGCGATGCCCGCGGGTCAGCGAGCCGACGCCGTGACCACCGAGGCCGCCGAGGCCTACTGGTCGACGCCGCAGCAGGCCCTGGCCGACTTCTGGGAGGGCCGCTGCCGCCTCCTCCCGCCGACCGAGGTCACGTTGACCGAGGTCGCCGAGTTCCCCGCGCTCACCGATGCCCTGAACGCCGAGCGGTCGCTGAACAAGATCATGCCGAAGCTGATCGAGCGCGATGGTCGCTGGCACGCCGTGCTGCCCGGCGAGCCCGGCTTCGAGGAGGCCTGATGCAGCACCCCGCCTACGGCGAGCTCCGCCCGGTCACCCCGTACGCCTCGGTGCTGCTGGCCGAGAACCCGAACCCGATGACCCTCGACGGCACCAACACGTGGGTGCTGCGCGACCCGGACTCCCGCGAGTGCGTGGTGATCGACCCGGGCCCGGGCGACGCGGAGCACCTGAGCCGGGTCGCCGAGCACGGACCCGTGTCGCTGGTGCTGCTGACCCACCACCACGAGGACCACACCGCCGGTGTCGCCGACTTCGTGCAGCGCACCGGCGCTCCCGTCCGGGCGCTCGACCCGGTGCTGTGCCGCGACGCCGAGCCGCTCGCCGACGGCGAACCGATCACCGCGGCCGGTCTGGAACTGCGGGTCCTGGCCACGGCGGGGCACACGGCCGACTCGGTCTGCTTCATCGCCGAGCACGACGAACCGGCGGTGTTCACCGGCGACAGCATCCTCGGGCGCGGCACGACGGTCGTGGCCCACCCGGACGGCCACCTGGGTTCGTACCTGGACTCGCTGCGCAAGATCGCCGCCCTGCCGCCGGGCGTCCGCGCCCTCCCGGGGCACGGTCCGGAGCTCGCCGACGCCCGCGCGGCGGCCGAGCACTACCTCGATCACCGCACCCAGCGCCTCAACCAGGTCCGCGAGGCCGTCGGCTCGCTCGGCAGCGGCGCGACTCCGCGCCAGGTCGTCGAACTCGTCTACGCCGACGTCGACCGCTCGGTCTGGCCCGCAGCCGACCTCACCGTCCAAGCCCAACTCGCCTACCTCCACGAGCACGGAGAGCTCTGACCTCGGCATCTCCCAGTTTTAGTCCAAACCGAGGACCCTCGGCGCCCGAAATGTCCACTTAGTTATGACTAAAACTGGGAGCGGTCTAGTTGCTGGCGAGTGAAAGGGCTGCTCGGTCCGGCATCAGGGTGTTGCGGCGGAGGTAGAGGCCGGCGGCGAGGATGGCTCCGGCGGCACCGGCGACGAGGAACGCCGCGGGTGGGCCGGAGGACTCGACGAGCTGGCCGCTAACCGACTGGCCGACGGCCGAGCCCAGGGTCACCGAGGTGACCACCCAGCCGAACGCCTCCGCGGCGGTGCCGGGCGGGGCGGCGAACTCGACCGCCACCGAGTGGGCCGTGGACTGCGGCGTGATCAGGCAGCCCGCGAGCAGCAGCATCAGGGCCAGCCCCAGCAGCGTGGTCGGCAGCGACAGCAGCGCGACCAGGCCCGCGAAGCCCACCAGCAGCGCGGGGAGCCGCAGGTGCATCGGACGTGGCCAGGGGTGGACGCCGTAGAGCACGCCGACCACGACCGAGCTCACCGACGCGAGGCTCATCAGCAGGCCGCCCATCGTCGGCTCACCGGCGGCGACGGCCGCGGCCGGGACCGCGACCTCGATGAATCCGATCACCACGCCGAAGCCCAGCGCGGCCAGCGCGACCGTCCGCATGCCCGGTGCGGCGATCGCGCCCAGCAGGGCGCCCGCGTGCTCGCCGGGTTCGGGTCGCTGCGTTCGGGCCGCGCGGGTCGCGGCGAAGCCGACGCTGCCCAGCACCATGCAGGTCGCACCTACCACGACGCCGGTGCCCGCCCACGGCGTCGCGACCAGCAGGCCGGCCAGGCCAGGACCGAGGATGAAGAAGACCTCCAGGCTGATCGCCTCGTAGGAGAAGGCCGCTTCGCGCACCCGGCCGGGAGGCAGCAGGTGGCCCCACAGCGCGCGCGAGGCCGAACCGATGTTCGGCTGCAGCACGCCCATCCCGAACGCTCCCGCCACCATCAGCGGCGTCGCGGCGCCCAGCTCGATCGCGGTCAGCGTCGCCACGACCGCGACGGTGAACAGCGCCGATGCCACGTACAGGGGTTTCGACGGGCCCACGCGGTCGATGATCCTGCCCTGCACGACCGAGCCCGCCGCCACGCCGGTCAGCTCGGCGGCGGAGACGGCTCCCGCGATGGCGAAGGACGAGGTCTCGCGCTGCACGTAGAGCAGCAGGGCCATGCCGATCATCGCGATCGGCAGCCTGCCCAGCAGGGAGGTGACGACGGGGGTGCGGGCGCCTGGAGTGGTCAGGGCGGAGCGGTAGTCGTTCAGCGACGTGGATGGGGACACGCGTACCAGTATGCCGATTGTGGTACGGCGGTACCAACCTGTTTTCTCGTCCGCTCGAGGGGTGGTGAGTGAGGTTGATTACTCAGAACGGGTGATGTGTGCAACCGTCCCCTCGGGGCGCACGTCTTGGTTGGTGAAAGGGGGTTGCTGGACGGCACGAACTTCCAGCATCTTCGAAGAGGGACAACTGAACCCACAAGCCTCCTCCGATGTCGAGGATTCGGGGCCGAAGCATCGGAGGGCCGGGGGAGCGTGGTGAGTCGTCGGGGGACGAACCACGCGCATGTGAAAGGGCTGGAGCGCCACGTCGGGGGTGGCGCCCAGCCCTTTCACATGCATCGCAGGTTCGCCGTGGTCCTGCTCGGCGGGGCGAGCCGCTCAGCGGAGGCGGAGAAGCCGACTCCGCCGGTGGCCGACGGGGTCAGGAACCTCCGCCCCCTCCGCCGTCACCGCCGCCGGAGCTTCCGCCGTCGAAGCCGGAACCACCGTCGAAGCCTCCCCAGCCCCCGTCGTGGTGGCCGTGGCTGCCCACGCCCGAGTCGACGAACGAATGGTCGGCGGCCCGGCTGCGGCGACGGTCGTCGATCCGGTTCGACTTGCCCATGGCCGCGCGCACCGTGGCCAGGAAAACGATCGCCAGGACCATCGCCACCAGCGCGATCATCATCGTGGAGTTCATCCACAGACCCCTTTCGCATCTGCGTCCGGTCCTGGGACGTGACAGGGGTTACGCGCGTTGCAGCTGTGGTCCAACGGGAAATTCACGGAAGCGGCGTCAACCCGCCCCCGCGCACGCAAAGGACGCGCGTCGGCTGAAGAACCCGGGAAGGAAGCCCCGAACTCTTCGGCCGACGCGCGTCGGCTTCGCGCGTCTTTACGTGTGCGACGTCCCCGCTCAGCGAGCGCGGCGGGCCAGGCGCTCCGGATCCAGGATCAGGACGCTCTTGCCCTCGAGACGCAGCCAGCCGCGGTGTGCGAAGTCCGCGAGCGCCTTGTTCACGGTCTCCCGCGAGGCGCCGACGTACTGCGCGATCTCTTCCTGCGTCAGGTCGTGGGTGACCCGCAGCAGGCCCGCTTCCTGGCTGCCGAAGCGCTGCGCGAGCTGCAGCAATGCCTTGGCGACACGCCCCGGAACGTCGGTGAAGATCAGGTCGGCGAGCATGCCGTTCGTGCGGCGCAGGCGGCGGGCCACCACGCGCAGCAGCTGCTCGGCGATCTCCGGGCGCGTGGCGATCCACTGCCGCAGAGCGCCGCGGTCCATGCTCAACGCGCGCACCTCGGTGACCGTGGTCGCGGTGGAAGTCCGCGGGCCAGGGTCGAAAATGGACAGCTCGCCGAACATGTCCGACGGCCCCATGATCGCCAGCAGGTTCTCCCTGCCGTCCGGGGATTTGCGTCCGAGCTTCACCTTGCCGGACTGAATGATGTAGAGCCGGTCGCCCGGCTCGCCCTCGGCGAAGATCACGTGTCCGCGCGGGAACTCGATCGGTTCCAGCGACTGTGCCAGTGCCTCCGCCGCAGCCGGTTCAACGCCTTGGAAGATGCCGGCCCGGGCCAGGGTCTCGTCCACCTCGTCCCTCCATGTTGAGACGCGGCGGCTGTCTGTGGTGCCGGACCCGCGTCAGCGCGTCTGGCGGTGTGCCGCCGATCACTACCAGTGATTCTAAGACTGGTCGCGCGAACGGCGGGTACGTAGCCTACCGGCGCGTCCCACCCTGCGTAGCTGGAAGAGCTCCAGCGCACGTCCAATACCTTGCCGGAACAGCGCCCGCACCTCGTCGGGCCGGGCGTTCTCCAGCAACTCTTCTACCTCGTTCTCTTGCACCGCCACATGCCGCAGGCGGGCTTCCACACGCTCCATGAAGAGCGTGAAGAACATGATCACGAGCGGTACGACGATGACGAACCAGGCAGCCATCATGCTGTGAATCCTCGCTCATACCTTCGACGCCGGTTCAACCGGGGGTCGGTTCGCTGGGCCGGTGACAATGCCGCCACTTTCCGTGTCCGTGCTCCTCCGTAGTCTGGTGGGGTGCCGGAGCCTGCCCGAAACACCCGCGCCAAGTCCACCGGAACCTCCCCTGACCAGGTTGTGACCCGATCTGGGAAGAAGAAGGAGGAGACCCGGTTGGGGCTCGTCCGACGAGCGAGGCGCATGCTGCGCGCCCTCGACGAAGCCTATCCGGACGCGCATTGCGAGCTGGACTTCAACACACCCCTCGAACTCGCGGTGGCGACGATCTTGTCGGCCCAGTGCACAGACAAGCGCGTCAACGAGGTCACGCCCGCGCTGTTCCGCCGGTACCCGACCGCCGCGGCCTACGCCGGAGCGGACCGGACCGAGCTGGAGGAGATGATCCGCTCCACCGGCTTCTACCGGAACAAGACCGCGTCGCTGATGGGGCTCGGCGCCGCGCTGGTCGAGAAGTACGACGGCGAGGTCCCGAAGAAGCTCGACCAGCTGGTGAAGCTCCCCGGCATCGGGCGCAAGACCGCCAACGTCATCCTCGGCAACGCCTTCGACGTCCCTGGGATCACCGTGGACACCCACTTCGGGCGTCTGGTGCGCCGGTGGGGCTGGACCGACCTGGAGGACGCGGTCAAGGTCGAGCACGCCATCGGCGAGCTGATCCCCCGCAAGGAGTGGACGATGCTCTCCCACCGGGTGATCTTCCACGGCCGCCGGGTGTGCCACTCCCGCAAGCCGGCCTGCGGCGCCTGCCTGCTCGCCAAGGACTGCCCGTCCTACGGTGCCGGACCGACCGACCACGTCGAGGCGGCGAAGCTGGTCCGCGGGCCGGAGACGCCCCGCCTGCTGGAACTGGCGGGCATCGTCGACGAGGTGCCCGACAAGACCGTGGAGCAGCAGACGGCCAAGGAGCCGGTGGCGTGAACCTCCGTGCCTACCGGTCCGAGATCCAGTGGACTGTCGTGGTCGTCCTGCTCGCGGTCCTGGCCGCGATCGCTCTCTGGCCGCGCGATCACGAGAGCAGCGGTCCGGCCGCCGCGCCACCGCCGCCTGCCGAGCCGATCGACCCGCAGCAGCGCGCAGCCGCCGCGCTGCAGCCGTGCCCGACCGGGACCGGCGGACCCGCCGAGCTGACCGGCATCGCCCTGCAGTGCCTCGCCGACGGCCGGCCCGCCGACCTGGCAGGTGCCGTCTCGGGCGAGCCGACGCTGGTCAACCTCTGGGCCACCTGGTGCGTGCCGTGCCGCGCGGAGCTGCCCGCGCTCCAGGCCTACAGCGAGGAGCCCGGCGCGATCCGCGTGCTGGGCGTGCAGGTCGACAGCGGTCCGGCGGATGGCCTTGACCTACTGCGCGAGCTCGGCGTTCACTTCCCGAACGTGCATGACGGCGACAACAGGGCCCGTGCCGCGCTGCGGGCCCCCACCGTGCTGCCGATCAGCTTCGTGGTGACCGCGTCCGGTGAGGTGCGGCGCATCGATCCACCGGTCGCGTTCGAATCTCCGCACGAGGTTCGGGCCGCCGTCGAACGGACCCTGGGGGACCAGTGAGCGAGAACGGACCGCTGGTCGATCCCGCCGACCTGCCCGAGTGGATGCGGACGCTGGTCAAGCGCACCGCCGACCTCGATCCCGGTCACTTCGGCTGGCCGAAGGACCCGCCGCCCGCCTCGGCCCGCGCGGCCGCGGTGCTGATCCTGCTCGGCGAGGGCGAGCGCGGTCCGGAGGTGCTCCTGCTGCGCCGCGCCGACGGGCTCAACTCGCACCCCGGTCAGGTTGCCTTCCCCGGGGGCTCGCTCGACGATGTCGACTCCGGTCCGGTGGACGCCGCGCTGCGGGAAGCGGTGGAGGAGGTGGGGGTGCGGCTCGACGGCATCCGGCCGGTGGCCACCCTGCCCGAGCTGCACGTCCCGCACAGCGGTTTCCGGGTGACCCCGGTGCTCGCGCACTGGACCCGGCCCTCGCCCGTCGCGCCGGTCGACCCGGGCGAGACCGCGGCCGTGGCCCGCGTGCCGATCTCGTGGCTCACCGATCCCGAGAACCGGGTTCGGGTGCGTTTGACCAGCGGATTCGCCGGTCCTGCTTTCCTGGTTCCCGGGATGCTCGTCTGGGGCTTCACCGGCGGTCTGCTGGCCGGGCTGCTGGAGCTCGCCGGGTGGTCGCGCAGCTGGGACCGGTCCGACGTCCGCGGGCTGGACGAGGCCTGGCACGCGGCGGAGGAAGCGGACGACATCGGTATCGGACGCTCCTGAGGGGGTGGCGAAGACCTCCTTGGCAGCAAGGCTTGGCCGTTCTGTTGTTTAACCATGAGACGGTGGTGCGATTGATCGTCCATCGCGAGGGGTGAGTGGGTGAACTGGGTCGACCTGCTGGTGGTGCTGCTGGCACTGCTCGCCGCGGTCTCCGGGGCTCGGAGCGGTCTGGTCACCGCCCTGCTGTCCTTCGTGGGCGTGTTCGTGGGAGCCGTGGTGGGGCTGAAGGTCGCGCCGTTGCTGCTGGACACGCTGGACAGCCCGGTCGCCCGCCTGGCCTTCGGCGTCGGCATCGTGGTCCTGCTGGTCGCCTTCGGCGAGACCTTCGGGATGTGGGCGGGCCGCGAGCTGCGGGACCGGATCACCTCGCCGCGGATCGCCGGCGTCGACAACGCGCTGGGCTCGGTGCTGCAGTTCGTCGCCGTGCTGGTGGTGGCCTGGCTCGTGGCGCTGCCGTTCACCTCGGCGACCGCGCTGCCCGGCCTGGCGTCGGCGCTGAGCCGGTCGCAGGTGCTCGGCGCGGTCAACTCGGTGATGCCCCCGCAGGCCAGGGCGTTGCCCAACGACCTGCGCCGGATGCTCGGGATGTCGGGTTTCCCGGAAGCCCTGGAGCCGTTCTCGGAGACGCCCGTCGCCGAGATAGCGCCGCCCGACCCGGCGCTGGCGAGCAACCCCGCGGTCAGCAAGGCGCGGATGAGCGTGGTCAAGGTCCGGGGCAGGGCCACCTCGTGCGCCCGCGCGCTGGAGGGCACCGGCTTCGTCGTGGCGCCGCACCGGGTGATGACCAACGCCCACGTCGTGGCGGGAACCGACAGGGTCGCCATCGAGATCGGTCGCGGCGAGTTCGACGCCGAGGTCGTGATGTACAAGCCGGACGTGGACCTGGCGATCCTGGACGTGCCGGACCTCGACGCCGAGGCGATGACGTTCGCGTCGTCCTCGGCGCACCCGGGCAACGACACGATCGCGCTGGGCTACCCGCTCGACGGCCCCTACACGTCGTCGCCCGGTCGGATCCGGGAGCGCATCAGGTTGCGCGGACCGGACATCTACGACAGCTCGACCGTGGTCCGCGACGTCTACACGGTTCGCGGGCGGGTGCAGAGCGGCAACTCCGGTGGACCGCTGATCACCCCGAACGGGAAGGTGGTCGGCGTGGTCTTCGGTGCCGCCGTGGACGATCCGGAGACGGGTTTCGCGCTCACCGCGGACGAGGTCGCCGACGAGGTCGAGGCCGCTCCGCACCTGGACACCCCGGTCCCCACGGGCAACTGCACGAACTGACTCCTCGAATCGGATGCAGCGGTGAACCGGGCTGCTGCGCGGAGAAGCTGGTGCGGACGTGAAAAACCGCGGCGGACCTGGTGCGGTCCGCCGCGGTTCTCGCTCGATGTGAACGCCCGGTCCGGTCAGCTCGCGGTTGGCTCCTCGGACTTGTGGCGCTTGGTGATGTTCTTGGTCTCCTTGAGGCTCTCCATCGTGCGCTTGGGCGCGCCGATCTTGCGGACCTTCAAGTAGCCGAGCAGTCCGAACAGGCCCGCGACCAGCAGCATCGCCAGGAAGACGATCCCGAACGCGGCCCAGCGCCACAGGCCGAGCGCGTGCAGGCCCTCGGCTGCGGTGAAGAAGAGGAAGAACAGGCTGAAGCCCAGCACGCACAGCGCCAGGATGAAGTAGACGCTGCCGCGCAGCCCCTTCTTGATCTCACCGGCGATCTCGGACTTGGCGAGCTCCACTTCGGAGCGGACCAGGGTCGACAGGTGCGTCGTTGCGTCTTTGACCAACGCGCCGATGGACTGCCCGTCAGGCGCGGTGCGCTCTTCGGACAACGGGATGGAGTTGACCGAACCCCACTCCGCACCCTCACGGCTGCCGTTGGTGCTGTTCTGGGCGCTGTTCACAGCGACCATCGTGCCACGGGAGATCAGCCCCTTGCTCATCGACTCGCGATGCGTTACCCGTGAGTGACATTCCCGCCCGCGGCATCGCCGTTGAAACTGCGCCCGCGCCGGATGAGTGCTGCGGCGGCGAGAAGCGAGGCGATGGCGGAGGCGATGAGGACCGCGGCCTTCGCGCGTTCGGCCGCATCGCCGGTCAGCGCGAGTTCGGTGATCAGCAGGCTGACGGTGAAGCCGACGCCGCCGAGCATCGCCAGCGCGCCCATGTCCAGCCAGGACACCGAGCTGGGCTTGTCGCCGATCCGCAGCTTCACCGCGACGAAGGACGTGGCGAAGATGCCGACGAACTTCCCGAGAACGAGGCCGGCGATCACCCCGATCGCCACCCGGTCGCTGAACACCGAGGTCAGGGCTTCTCCGTCCACCGGGACCCCGGCGGCGAAGAACGCGAACACCGGCACCACCAGTCCCGCCGACCAGGGCTGCATCCGGTGCTCCAGCCGCATCGCCGGGGACGCCTCCTCGTCGGGGTCGCTGCGCACGCGGGTGAGCAGGCCCAGCGCGACGCCGGCGATCGTCGCGTGGATGCCGCAGCTGTGCACCGCGATCCAGGTGGCGACGGCCAGCGGCACGTAGATCCACGGCGACCGGACGCGCTTGTGCTGAAGGAACCAGTAGAGCGCGCACAGCGCGACCGCGACCGCCAGGGCGAGCAGGTCGAGGCCGGAGGTGAACACGACCGCGATCACGATGATGCCGCCGAGGTCGTCGACCACGGCGAGGCTGAGCAGGAACACCCGGGCGGCGGTCGGCATCCAGGAACCGGTCAGCGCGAGAACGCCGAGCGCGAAGGCGATGTCGGTGGCCACCGGGATCGCCCACGCGGTGTCGGAGCCGGGGGAGCCGTGGCTGATCGCGAAGGCCAGCCCGGCGGGCACGATCATGCCGCCGATGGCGGCGATCACAGGAAGCAGCGCGCTGCGGACTGTGGACAGCTCGCCGATCACCAGCTCGCGCTTGAGCTCCAGCCCGGCGACGAAGAAGAAGATCGCGAGCAGGCCGTCCTTGGCCCACTCGCCGATGGTGAGGTCGAGGTGCAGCAGGTGCGGCCCGACCTGGAAGTCGCGGACGCTGCTGTAGAGGTCGCCGGCGGGGGAGTTGGCCAGCAGCAGGGCGATGGCGGCGGCCGCGAGCAGGACCATCCCGCCGACGGTCTCGGTGCGCAGGTAGGCGCCGAAGTCGAACGTGCGGGCGCGGTTGCGGGCGTCGGACACAGCGGCTCCGTTCGTGGGCAGCACGATTTCGTCGCCGACCAGACTTCCCGGCACACCTGCGGGCGACCCTAACATTTGCCCAGGAGGCGTTCTAGCAGCTCATCAAGGCCGTGCGTGAAGCGTTGAGGGCGCCCCCGGTGGGGACGCCCTCAACGCTTCAGGTCTTCGGACCCTCAGTCGTCGTCCGACTTGAGGCCCTTCGAGATGAGGTCCATCACCGACGAGTCCGCCAGGGTGGTGACGTCGCCGACTTCGCGGTTTTCGGCGACGTCGCGCAGCAGGCGGC